>JAXDOV010000021.1:0-3457 GCA_034668705.1 Sphingomonadales bacterium | reverse complement strand
ACGAAGGTCTGGTTCGGGCCGTTGACCATGATGTCGCTGATCTCGGGGTCGTTCAGCAATTCCTCGAGCGGGCCGAGGCCGAGCAGCTCGTCGACCAGCACCTTCTCCAGCGCGAACTGCTCGCGGCGGTTGAGGTTGATCTTCAGCTCGGCGAGCACCTCGCCGATGATCGGCCGGAACTCCTCGGCCAGCTCGTCCTTGGAGAGGGTCGCCGCCGCTTCCGGGTCGACGCGCTCGAGCAGGCGGGGGAGGACCTGCTCCTTGATCTTGTGGATCGAGGCCTCGAAGCCCTCGTTGCGGCTGGTCGGCGCCTCGGACGAGCCGTCCATCCGGTCCTGGAGGCGCGACATGGCGTCGCCGCGCTCGACCGGAGGCCCACCGAAGCTGTCCTCGCCGGGGATGGAGAGATCCTCGATCGGCGGGAACTGGTCGCCGCCGTCCAGCGGCAGCCGCGCCGGCCCGGCCGGTCCCGGGCCCTTCATCGGCCGTGCCACGCCGAAGGCCGGGCGCTGTCCGCTGCCGCTGCCCCCCGCTCCGTTCCGCCGCCCAAAAGCACTCATGCCGCGCCGATCCCTACTCTGGTGTCGTTTCTCGCCGCTGGTGAATAGATCGGAAACTTTGACAATTGCCTAACCGGCCCCGAAGGGAGCGGCCGTGACCCCCCGCAGCGTCCCCGCCGCCCTCGGCCTCGCCCTCGCGGGCTTCGCCATCCTCTCGGTCGGCGACGCGGTGGTGAAGTCGATGGCGGGGCAATGGCCCGGCACCGGCGTCTCGGCCCTGCGCTACAGCTTCGGCGCGCTCGGGCTGGGGATCGCGGTGGCGTTGCGCCACGGCCGCGCCGGCTTCGTCCTGCCGCGGCCCTGGCTGCAGGCGGGGCGGGGAGCGGCGGTGGCGGTCGCCACCTTGTGCTTCTTCATGGGGGTGATGGCGATGCCGCTCGCGACCGCGACCGCGGTCCAGTTCACCAGCCCGATCATCACCGCCCTGCTGTCGCCCTTGGTGCTGAAGGAGCGGGCGCCGCGGGCGGTGTGGGGCGCGACCCTGCTCGCCTTCGCCGGCGTGCTCGTCGTGCTGCGGCCGAACCTGCTCGCCTTGGGGCCGGTTGCGCTCTACCCGCTCGGCGGCGCCTTCGGCATGTCCTGGCTGATGATGTTCAACCGCAAGGCGGCGGGCGACGCGCCGATCCTGGTCATGCAGCTCCTGCTCGCCCTCTTCGCCGCGCCTTTGCTGGTGGCCGCGGCGATCCTCCTCCACGCGACCGGCGATCCGCATTTCCTCCTGCCCATGCCGAGCGGGATGGTGGTGGCGAAATGCCTCGTCGTCGCGCTGTCCGCGACCACCGGCCACAGCCTGATCTACACCGCGGTGCTGCGCGCGACGGCGGCGGCGGTGGCGCCGATGACCTATGTCCAGCTGCTGATGGCGGCTGTGCTGGGCTGGGTCTTCTTCGGCAACAGCCCCGACGCGCCGACCTTCCTCGGCGCCGCCCTGATCGTCGCCGGCGGCCTGTTCCTGTGGCGGGCGCAGAAGAGTCCGTCGGTGGCGGAGACGCCGGACTGAGTGTGATGATTCCCTCCCATGCAGGGGGGAAGACGTCAGGCGGGAACGTCGGCCTTTTCGGCGAGCACGGTCAGCCCCTTGGCGTTCACTTCCGCGAAGCCGCCTTCGACGGGGATCCGCTCCGGCGTATCGCCGAAGCCGCTGCGGTAGATGGCGACGTCGCCGTTGCGCAAAGTCGACATGAAGGGCGCGTGGCCGGCGAGAACGCCGAAATCGCCCTCGGTGCCCGGCACCACGACCATGAACACCTCCTCGGAACGGACCAGCCGCTCGGGGGTGACGAGTTCGAAATGAAGGTCGGCCATTCTGTCTCTCTCAAATCCCCTCTCCCTTTGACGGGAGAGTTTCAAACTTTGCGGCACCGAGTTGCCCCCGGCAACTCGTAATCATGCCGGGGGCATGATTACCGCCAAGTGTGCAACTCTGATACGGAGCCTTAGCGACGAAGGAGCTTAGGCGGAGCTGGTGAGGGTGACGCCGTAGGAGAATAATCTCCGGCGCTGTCACCCTCACCCAGCTTCGCCTAAGTTCGCCGAAGAGGCTCACTAAGGCTACGCAACCCTCTCCCATCAAAGGGAGAGGGATAGCACAACGTTACGCCGCTTCGGCGGCCAGCCGCTGGGCCTTTTCGACCGCCTCCTCGATGCCGCCGACCATGTAGAAGGCGGATTCGGGCAGATGATCGTATTCGCCGTCGACGACCGCCTTGAACGAGCGGACGGTGTCCTCGACCTGGACGAACTTGCCAGGGATGCCGGTGAACACTTCGGCGACGTGGAAGGGCTGCGACAGGAAGCGCTGGAGCTTGCGGGCGCGCGACACGGTCAGCTTATCCTCCTCGCTCAATTCGTCCATGCCGAGGATGGCGATGATGTCCTGCAGCGACTTGTAGCGCTGGAGGATCTCCTGGACGGCGCGGGCGGTCTCGTAATGCTCCTGGCCGACGGTGCGCGGCTCCAGCACGCGGCTGGTCGAGTCGAGCGGGTCGACGGCCGGATAGATGCCGAGCTCGGAAATGGCGCGGCTCAGCACGGTGGTCGCGTCGAGATGGGCGAAGCTGGTCGCCGGCGCCGGGTCGGTGAGATCGTCGGCCGGCACGTAGATCGCCTGCACCGAGGTGATCGAGCCCTTGTGGGTCGAGGTGATCCGCTCCTGCAGCTGGCCCATGTCGGTCGACAGGGTCGGCTGATAGCCCACCGCCGAGGGGATGCGGCCGAGCAGAGCCGACACTTCCGAGCCCGCCTGGGTGAAGCGGAAGATATTGTCGACGAAGAAGAGCACGTCCTGGCCCTCCTGGTCGCGGAAATATTCGGCGATGGTGAGGCCGGACAAAGCGACGCGGGCGCGGGCGCCCGGCGGCTCGTTCATCTGGCCGAAGACCAAGGCCACCTTCGAGCCTTCCGGGGTCGGGTTGCCGTCGGCGTCCTTGGCGATGACGCCTGCGTCGAGGAACTCGTGATAGAGGTCGTTGCCCTCGCGGGTGCGCTCGCCGACGCCGGCGAAGACCGAGGTGCCGCCATGGCCCTTGGCGATGTTGTTGATCAGCTCCTGGATCAGCACGGTCTTGCCGACGCCCGCACCGCCGAACAGCCCGATCTTGCCGCCCTTCGCATAAGGCGCGAGCAGGTCGATGACCTTGATGCCGGTGACGAGGACCGAGGTCTCGGTCGACTGGTCGACGAACAAAGGCGCGTCGCGGTGGATCGGCGAGGTGTCGGTATGGCCGATCGGACCGCGCTCGTCGATCGGCTCGCCGATGACGTTCATGATGCGGCCGAGCGTCTTCGGGCCGACCGGCACGCGGATCTGCGACCCCGTCGAGTTGACGGTCTGGCCGCGGGTGAGACCGTCTGTCGAGTCCATCGCGATGGTCCGGACGACATTCTCGCCAAGGTGC
>JAXDOV010000020.1:0-21685 GCA_034668705.1 Sphingomonadales bacterium | reverse complement strand
GTCCTCGACCAGCTCCACCCGCGCCTCGCGCAGCGCCGGCGGCAGCGCCGCCAGCCGCTCGAAATTGCTCGGCGCGCCGACGTCCATCGCATTGGCGATCGTCGCGACCGCCGGCCGCGGCGCATAGTTTCCGTTCTGCTGCCAGTCCCACAGGGTGCGGTTGCTGTTGGTGACGAGCAGGATCGGCCCGAGCGGTGCGCCCAGCGCGCGGGCGGCGAGGGCGGCGAAGCCGTGGCCGAGATTGCCGGTCGGGACGATCAGGCCCGGCTTCACCCCCGTCTCCGCGAAGAGCCGCGCCGCGGCAAAAGCCAGATAGGCGGCCTGGGGCAGCAGCCGGCCGATATTGATCGAATTGGCCGAGGTCAGGTTGTGGCCCTGGCGCAGGGAATCCTCGGCGAAGGCGGCCTTGGCGAGAAGCTGGCAATCGTCGAAATCGCCATCCACTTCGAGCGCCCGCACCGGCGCGCCCCAGCAGGTCAGCTGCAGCTCCTGGAAGGGCGAGACCCGGCCCTTCGGGTAGAGGATGAGCGCGCGGACCGCCGCCCTTCCCTCCGCCGCGCAGCCGACCGCGCCGCCGGTGTCGCCGGAAGTGGCGGCGAGCACGGTCAGAGGATCGGCCGGGTCGCCGATCCGGTCGAAGCAGGCGAGCAGGAAGCGCGCCCCGAAATCCTTGAACGCGCCGGTCGGCCCGTGGAACAGCTCCAGCGCGCGCAGGCCGGGCCGGGCCGGATCCGGCGTGACCAGCGGCACCGGAAAGTCGAACGCCTCGCGGCAGATCGCGTCCAGCTCCCCTTCCAGCGGATCGCCGGCAAAGAAGGGCGCGAGGAAGGCGGCGGCGAAGGCGGCAAGCGGCTGGTCAGAGGCAACGCCAGCGCCCTTTTCAAAGCCCTCTCCCCGGGGGGGAGAGGGTTGGGTGAGGGGGTTCGGCGGTGGCGAATATTCTCCAACCTCGGCAAGCTCCAGCGCCGCCCACTCCACCGACGGCATCCCCTCCGCCACATACAGCCCGCCGTCGGGCGCGGCGCCGTTGCGGATCGCTTCGCTCAACCCGACCGCCGGGGCGCCGCCCCTGGTGCTGACGAAGCGCATCAGGCGACTTCCTCGCTGACCCGCTCGACCCGCACGCCGGCGGAGGCGACCGGGGCGCGATAGGCGCGGGCGGCGATGCCGGCCTCGACGAAGGCCCAGGACATGGCATCCTCGACCCGGTCGGCATCCTCCGCCGCCGCCCAGGCGAAGACCGAGGGGCCGGAACCGGAAAAGGAGCAGCCGAGCGCGCCCGCCGCCGCCGCCGCCCGCTGCACCACCGGCAGGACCGGCAGCAGATGGGCGCGCTGCGGCTCGACCAGCACGTCCTCGAGGCCGGCGCGGATCAGGGCGCGGTCGCCGGTCGCGCAGCCGGCGACGAAGGCGGCGACGCGGCGGCTATGCTCGACCGCCACCGCCATCGGCACCTCGCTCCTGAGGATGCCCCGCGCCATCCGCGTCTCGACCGTCACCGCCGGGTGGAGGAGGATCGCGACGATCCCCTCCGGCGCCGGCAGCCTGCGCAGCAAGGGCGGCGCCTCGCGGGCGGCGAGGACGAGGCCGCCGAGCAGGCTCGCCATCACATTGTCCCAATGCGGCGGATCGGAGGCCACCCGCTCGCCTTCCAGGGCGAAGCTCAGCAATTCCTCGGTGCCGAACGGTTCGCCGAGCAGGGCGTTGACCGCCGCCGCGCCGGCGACGGCCGAGGCGGCCGAGCCGCCCATGCCGGCGGCGAGCGGCACCCCCTTGTCGATCGCGAGGCGCAGGCCGAACGGCTCGCCGCAGGCGCGCAGCACCGCCTGGCCTGCGGCGAGCGCGGTGTTCGAGGAGGCATTGTCGGGCAGCGTCTTCACCAGCCCGGAGACGGCGCCGAGGCGGACGCCGGGCTCCTCCTCGCGAAAGGCGGTGACGCGGTCGCGGGCGGCGTCGAACGCCTGGCCGAGAATGTCGAAGCCGACCCCGACATTGCCGATGCTGGCGGGAGCGCTGGCGGAAGCCTGGAGCATCGCGGCGGCCTTCAGGCGCGAAGCTTGAGCGGCGCCGGCATCGCCTTCGCCGCCATGGGCGCGCGGCCGAGCAGCGTCCCCCCGGCCGCCGCCGCGCGGCCGAGCAACGCGCGCTGCGCGTCCATCACGTCGGCGAAGACCGCGTTCGCGGTCGGGCATCTTCCGGCTCCCTTGCCGAACACTTCATGCACTCTGCCCCCGGAGTCGGTGACGAGGAAGCAGTTTTCCTCGTTGCGGGCCCAAGCGAGCGGATGCGCGGCCGGCAAAGGCACGATGACGACCTCGGCGAGGAGGCTGCCGTCGGCAAGCAGACGGCAGCGGCCGACCTGCTTCAGCACCTCCCCGCGCGCCGCCGCCGCGCGCAAATCCTGTGGCGTCACGTCGCGAAGCGAGGCCTTGGCGATCCGCTCCGGCAGCAGGGCCGCGCCGAACGCCTCGCGGACCAGGATCGAGAGCTTGTCGGCGGCGTCGTGGCCGTCGACGTCGGCGCTCGGATCGGCCTCGGCGAAGCCCAGTTCCTGCGCCTTCGCCAGCGCCTCGTCGAACGGCCGGCCTTCCGCCAGCCGGCTCAGCAGGTAATTGCAGGTGCCGTTCATCACCCCTTCGACCGCGACCACGCCGTCGAGCCGGGCCAGGGTCTCGAGGATCGGCGCGCCGCCGCCGATTGCGGCCGAGTAGAACAGGCCGCCGCCGCCGGCATCGGCGCAGGCGTGGAGCGAATCGTAATGTTTGGCCACCGCCGCCTTGTTGGCGGTGACCACCTGCGCCCCCCAGCGCAAGGCCGAGCGCATCAGATCGGCCGGGAAATCGGCCCCGCCCAGCGCCTCGACGACCAGGTCGGGCTTGCCGGCCAGGGCTTCGGCGCCGCTGGTCGTGAACAAGGCCTCCTCGTCGTGACGCTCCGGGTGGCGCACCAGCACCGGACCGAGCTCGAACAGATCGGGACGCGAGCGCAGATGCGCCAGCACGCCGCCGCCGACCGCGCCGCAGCCGAGCAGGGCGACGCGCAGCCGCTTTGGTTGCGGCGGGCAGGCCCGGCACGCGGGCAGATGGGCGATGGTCGTGCATTCGGCCGAGCCGAGCGCCGCCACCTCGATCAGCACATCCTCGGCCTCGGCGGCCCGGATCGCCTTGGGCTGGATCAGGCCGCTGCTCGCCTCCGCCGCCTCGGCATAGCTCAGTTGCGAATAGCGCTCGGCGCCCGGATTGCGCGCCGGATCCGCGGCATAGACGCCGTCGACGTCCTTGATCAGCCGCACCCGATGGGCGTCGAGCCGCGCCGCGAAGAAGACCGCGCTGAGATCGGTGCCGCCGCGGCCGAGGGTCACCACCCCGTGCTGCGCGTGGCCGGCGGTGAATCCGGGCACCACCACCGCGTCATGGACCGCGAGCTTCGCCCAGACCGCTTCGGCATCGAGACCGACCAGGTTCGAATCGAGCGGATCGCCCTCCGCGACCAGCCCCATCTCGTCGGGATCCATGGTGCAGGCCCGCACGCCGACCCGGCTCAGCGCCAGCGCCATCAGGGCCGCCGATTGCAGCTCCCCGACCCGCGCCAGCCGGGCGACGAGCGCGTCGGGAGCGCCGGCGCCGACCCGCGCCGCCTGATCGAGCAGGGCATCGGTCTGGCCGGCGAGCGCGGAGACCACTGCCACCACCTTCTCCCCGTCCCGCACGTGCCGGTAGATTTCGAGCGCGACCGCCGGATAATCGGCCTCGGTGCCGAGCACCGAGCTGCCGAACTTGAGGACGCAGAGGCGGCCGCCCTCCTGCTGGCTAGCCTGCGGGTCAACTGGGTTTTCCATCGTCTTGCTCGCTTTCGAATCGGGTCGCCGGGACAAAAAAAGACCCGCTCTCCTGGGGTACAGGGAGCGGGCTTGAGAACTTTGGTTTTTCAGACCGTCGTCAGCCGCTCGCCCCCCGGAACCGGGTGGTGGTGGTGATAATGGTCGTCATCGTGCCGAAGCCCCGGCGAACGCCCGGAACCGCGCAGGGGGCGCGGAGGGCGGTCGAAGAGGAAACGGAACGATGCATCACATTCTTTCGGGATTGGGATCCCATTTGTGGCAGCGCTGAGGATAAAGGTCAACGGCTTTCGGAAGGGTTACTGCGGATTTTTATGGGAAGGCGGGGTGGGTGTGGGAAATGGGATACAATCATGTGGCAACTCCAAAGGCACGGAAGTCCGGAATGTCCCGTGTGCGGATGCGGGTTGATTCGGGCAGAGAGGATTCCCAGCCGAAGCGATAAGCTGCTCTCGGGTCGCCAAGGGCAATTACCCCAGCCGGGCACTCGCCGCGTCGGCAAGTCCAAGATTAGGCGGCATGCTAGGACTGCTGTCACTAACACTCAGCTGAGCGAGCCGCGCATACCGCACCCGCGTCCTAAACACGCAACAGAATGTCTTGCCAGTAAGAGCCGCATGGCTCCATCATCGATGGAATTGAAGGGGAAGGGGCTCAATGGCGAGAGGATTTGGCGCGGGGTTCGTGGCGGAGGAGAGTGATGGCGCCAAGCTTCGCTTTCGATGGCTCAAACGCGGGGAGCGTTGGCGGGTCACGTACGAACCGGCCAAACGGGCCATCGAAATAGCTCGCGAGATGGACCGGGAATTCCAACCGCCACAATCGCCAATTATTTTGATCGAGGGAGACATCGACACAGACGTCGTGACCCTACATCCGCTCAATATGGATGCGATGAGCCCAAACTTTCTCGCGCCACGCCATGCACCGCTCGAAACAATTACTCTCAAAGGCTTCGGCTTCGATACCGTCAGCCATATCGCCGATGTTGAGAATGCCCTTGAGGTATTGTCCGCCGGTTTTGTGCGAAGTCCTTATCGTGGGCTTGGGCTCAACTATGATATTCGGTACATTGTCGACGCCGTTGAGAAGGTGCCGGGAATCTCTGATCTGCGAATCGAAAGGGACAGTAGAGGCGCGGCGTCGATCGATGGAGCAAGCTTTGTTTTGCCGTTCGCGCTATTTGAGGTGGTTCGCAAGGACATTGGGCGCGTACACGACAAGGCCCTAGCAGTGGCTCGTGTCGAGAAGACGGCGCGGCTCAATGATAAGCTCTTACATCCTCTTGACCCCGAGCAATTCCCGGCAATCGGGCAACCCTACCATCCCGATGCGATCGTAAAGGCGGTCGGCGACGGCTTGCAGCAGGGTCTCCAAATCTCGCTGGCCGATGCTAAGCTGATCGTGAGTGCCGCGGCCGCGATGATGCCGGAGGTTGCCAAGAGCGAACCAGCGGAGCTTCTCAAGCTCACCGAAGCGGTCGAGACCGTCACACTCGAAGCGATGATCGCACACATGCGAGCGCGCATTGCTGCCAACCATGCTGAAGCGAGTTGGCAGAAATTTCTTGGCGAGAACGCGTTTATTTTGAGACTTGCGTTCGGGGTCCCTGTGCTTCTTTTACAAGAACAGGCAACGGTCGGGGGACGAGCCTATAATGGTCGGGGCGACAAAAAGACTGACTTTCTGTTGCAGGCAGCTAAGAGCGGAAACCTCGCTATCGTTGAGATCAAATCGCCCAAAACCGATCTGTTGGATTCAAGGGATTATCGCGGGGGCATATATCCGCCGCACCGGGAACTGAGCGGCGCGGTGAACCAAGTGCTCGACCAGCGCTGGCATCTCCAACGACATGAACTTGGGCTCTCAGATGCCTTGGATCGCCAGCGTGATGCCGCTGGTATCGAAGACCCCACCCCGTCGCCTCAGACATATGCAATCCAATGCCTTGTAATCGTCGGCACAACACCGAAAACCAAAGATCATCAAAAATCGTTTGAACTTTACCGGAACGGCCTGAGCGGAGTGACGGTAATAACGTATGATGAACTGTTGCTAAAGATGCAGACGCTCCTCCATCTGCTCAAGGATCCTGAGGCGAAGAGTCTGGCCGTGCCGACCGTCACAACAAAGAAACCGAATCGTCGTCGGGGTAGCCGCCACAATAAGCGTCCGCTACGCTCATCGCGCACGGCGGGGGCTAGGTCGCGGGTTAAAGCGTGAAGCTGTGCTGACACGACGCGCCGCTTAAGGAGGGCGAATGGCGATCCCATCAGAAGAAGCGCGGGCGCAATCAATCCGCACGGCGCTGACCGCGGCGGAGAAGAGGTCTGACAGTGAGCGCGTGCGGGTTGCTTGGAAAGATGACCATCTGATGGCGACGGTTGTTGAAATTCCGCTCTCAGCAGCGGTCCTTAACCCGAGAAGCCACCGCATACGTGCTCAACTCGAGTCCTCATGTATGGGCGAGGTTGTCCAACGGGACCCTTTCAGCGATGACGCGCAAGACGCTATCGCGGAACTGCTGAGGGACACTGGCCTCTTTGACGAGTTGCGCGATAACTTGAAGGATCAGGGTCAGCTTGACCCGGGCGTGGTGACCCACACGGGTCTTCTGGTGAACGCCAATACTCGATGCGTGGCACTCCGGGACCTTGGAAAGCGTCACATACGAGTGGCGGTGCTTCCGGAGGACGCGACCGAGGACGAGATCGATCGGCTAGAGCTCCGGCTCCAGATGAAGCGCGACTTTCGCCGTGACTACACCTTAACGAACGAGCTCCTGTTCATCGATGACCTCATCAAGAAGTATAAATATAAACCTCGGGAGATCGCGCTGGAGATGGGCTGGTCCTCCAAATCCGATCGGGGGGGACTGAAGCGAGCCGAGGAGATGGTTCAACAATCGGTACGGATGCTGACCATAATCCGGGAGGTCCAGGAACTGAGCGCAGGGCAGCTGCCGCTGACTAAGTTCGATGACTCCCGGCAGTCGATCAGCGAACTTGACGAGGATTACGAGCGTCTCAAGAAGAACGATCCCGTCGCCGCAGCTCGGCTCCGCGATACGCGCCTGGTGGCTTTGCTTTCCGATGTTGGTTACCGAGAGATGCGCCTCATCGATGAGCAATTCCTGGAAGATTACCTCGTCGATGCGCTTGAGGAACAGGACAGTTTCAAAGGGCGTGTCGATGCCCTCTTTAGTGGCCCGCCAGCCGGGTCCGAACTGACTGAGGTCCCAGGGCTTGATGTTCTGCTGATCGAGAGCGCGCGCGCGCCCAACCCAGCGGAGCGATCGGCGGCGCCGCTTCTGGCTCTGCTGGCGGAGACGGCGGGGCAGGAGAAGATCAAGATCTTGGTCGCCTCGGAGGGCGAGGTGTCTATTCCTCGCGAGCGCTTTGTGGCGGAACTCAAAGCCGCCATCGACACCGCCGCGGCCGATGCGAAGGTCGACCGCGAGAAGGGGGACCTGCTGGACCGCCCGTTGAACTTCGTTCGCAGGGCAAAGAAGCACTTGATCACGGCTTCGGAAGCGTACGACCGCGCCAAGACCGACCCCAAATTTGAGCAGGCGAGCCTACGTACCGCGCTCGAGGATCTGGGCGGGGCACACCAAGCCTTGATCAAGAAGTTGAACGATACGTGAGCCCAACCCTGAGTATCAGTTCGCGAGGCGCGGCTGCGGAGCTCGACGTCCGCCGCTCGCCGGATGTTCCTGAGGTGTTCTGGTCGCGGGTACTCGCGGAATGGGGGACCGCCGGACCTGACCCTGCGCAGCGAATCCACATGCCGCTCGAACGCTTTCTGTCCCAACTAGATTGGCTGGCACCGGCTTGTCGGCGGCATCAAGTGGCGATCGAATGGGATCAGGAATCGCGCTCGCTGGTGACCACGGCGCTGACCGAGCGCAGCACCTGCGCAGCGCTCGCCGCCGGGGTAGCGCCGCTCAATCCCTGCGAAGTCGCAGCCAAGCTAACGGGCGGGCGGTTCTCACGCCCGCTGAAGCCTTTCCAGTTACGGGACCTAGGCCGTTTGCTCGCTATGCCGAACGGCGCCAACTTCTCGGTTCCCGGCGCGGGCAAGACGACGGTCGCCTACGCTCTTTATGAAGCTGAACGAGTGGCGGGGCGGGTCAGCCAGCTTTTCGTCGTGGCGCCGATCTCAGCCTATGATTCGTGGATGGTGGAAGCCGAAGATTGCTTCTCCAGTTCGCCTATTGTCACTCGCTATGACGGCGGCAGTATTGCGCGCAACGTCGAGGTCTGCCTCGTCAACTACCAACGCCTGGCGGGCTCGTACGATGAGCTGAGCGCTTGGGTCCGCCAAGCGCCCTCCCACGTAATCCTCGACGAGGCCCACCGCATGAAGCGAGGCTGGGCCGGGGAATGGGGCCGCGCCAGCCTCAACCTCGCATACCTAGCTGTTCGGCGCGACATCCTTAGCGGCACGCCGGCACCACAGAGCTTTCGCGACCTGGAGGCGCTGTTCGCCTTCTCTTGGCCAGGTCAAGCACGGCGCATCCTCCCGCCCACGATCTTCCAGCGGTCGCCGCCGGCCGACGCGGCCCGCCAGGTCGCGACCGCCATCGCGCCATACTTTGTGCGAACCACCAAGTCTGAGCTCGGCCTGAAAGCCCCCCAGCGCGAGGTTATCAAGGTTCCCCTTGGGGGACTTCAGCGGGACATCTATCAAGCCCTTCGAGACCAGTACGCTGGCCGGTTTCCGCTGTCCCGCCGTTCGCGAACGGATTTCGCCAAATTAGGCGAAGTCGTCATGTACCTGCTGGAGGCAGCCACCAATCCGGCCCTGCTCCCGGCCGGTGGCTCCCGGTATGACGACATCGCCTTCCGCCACCCCCCGCTCGACATACCATCGGGCTCGCCGCTGGCTGGGTTGCTGCCGGACTACGGCAAGTATGAGACCCCACGTAAATTTGTAGAACTCGGCAAGCTTGTGAAGGCGAACGCCGACGACGGTCGAAAGACCCTTATATGGACAAACTTCGTGCGCAACATCTTGGTGCTCGAAAAGCTCCTCGCACGATATCAGCCGGCAGTGATCCACGGAGGCATCCCCTCCGAGGTTGCTCAACCGAACGCATCTCGAAAGCGTGAGAGCGAGCTGAAGCGCTTCCGAACGTCGCCGCAATGCATGGTGCTTATCGCAAATCCAGCTGCCATGAGCGAAGGCGTGAGCCTCCACCGCGAGTGCCACGAAGCAGTCTATGTTGACCGCACGTTCAATGCCGGCCAATACCTGCAGAGCGTTGACCGCATCCATCGCCTCGGAATGGACCCAGCTGTGGAGACGCGGATCCGTTTCCTCGTAACAGAAGACACCATTGACGAGGTCGTCGACAGCCGAATCGCTGACAAGGTGGTACGCCTTGGCGAGGTGCTGAGTGATGTCGATGTCAGCACTATGTCCCTTCCCGACGAAGAGGACTATGGACGCGCTATCGACAGCGACGAGGATCTCGTTGCCCTCTTCGCACACCTACGCGGGGAGGCGTCCTGATGACCGATCCCCTGCGAAGCG
Source organism: Sphingomonadales bacterium (assembly GCA_034668705.1). Taxonomy (GTDB): domain Bacteria; phylum Pseudomonadota; class Alphaproteobacteria; order Sphingomonadales; family Sphingomonadaceae; genus Allosphingosinicella. The sequence goes on along the minus strand of JAXDOV010000020.1, from coordinate 12,309 downwards.
TTCTCCGTTTTCTGGACCAGCGCACCGTGAGTGCCTTAGCTCGCGCAGAGGCCCGAAGCCGTGAGAACCACCTCCCGCCAGTGAGCGTTTATCGGTGGTGGGCAAGGCGGACGGAAGCTGTCAACGGCGCCCTGCTGGATGCCGCCGCTAAGGAGCTGAATCGAGGCGAGCCCCTGCTGGTCGCCGACCCATTCGCCGGCGGCGGCGTGATCCCCCTAGCGGCCCTGAGGCGCGGGCATAAGGTGTATGCTCAGGATCTCAATCCGTGGGTGGGCGCCGGCCTGTCGACCATGCTGGCGCTCCCATCGCCAGCACGGTTGCAGGAGGCAGGAGAGGCATTGATCGAACGCTGCGAACGCCTATCGCAAAAGGCCTATAGCACGACGTTCGCCAACGGAGAGCGAGCTCAGATCCTTCACACGCTGCGCGTCGCTGTGTCCTACTGCTCGCATTGTGGCGAACCCGGTAAGCTGTATCCACACGCGCTAGTGAGCAGGACAAAGCGGAAGGAACGCGGCGGAGCCGACGCCTTCCTCGCCTGCCGCAACGGCCATCTGTTTGTCGCGGACGCCGCTGGATCGCCGATCTGCCCAGAGTGCACCGTCGCTGTAGACCCACAAGAGACCTATCTTTCCGGCCGGATCGCCACCTGCCGCTCATGCGGTAGGCAGGACGGCCTCGATGTTCGTTCCCGGGCCTGGAGGTGGGACGTCGTGCTGGTGGAACGCTCTGACGGCGTGCGGCGAGAACTCGGCTTTCCTACGGACGCGGAGATACGGCAGGCGTCGAACGCGTCCTGGCACCCGCGCCGGAAGCTGGGCGCGATTCCGCAATCACCGGAGACTCGCGTACTGCACCGACACGGCTTCAGATCGTGGGCGGACATATATCCTGCACGCCAGCGCTATGTGATGGAGCAATTGCTGCAGCTCTGCCGATCACTCGATTTTCCGAACGGCGTGCAGGCGGCACTCACCATGGCGACATTGGGAACGGCGGAAATGGCCGGGCTGCTGTCACGATGGGACCGGTACTATCTAAAGAGCTACGAGAGCATGGCCGCTCACCGGTTTAACTTCACTACCCTCGCTGTCGAGACGAACATCCTCGGAGTGGGCCGTTACGGCCGTGGAACTTTGCGGCGCCGTTTGGAGCTGTTTAAGCGGGCCGCACGATGGCTTGAGGATCATGGCGTGGCCATTCGGACTCCGAAGTTGCGCTATTCCGACGAGGCACGGTTGAAATCGAAGCCTAAGCAGCGCGCCACCGTAGTCGCGGGAAGCTCGGAACATCTTCTGCTTCCTGACAGGTCGGTGGACGTGGTGCTAACTGATCCCCCTTATCATGACGACGTGCAGTACCATGAACTGTCCCTGCCCTTCCGCGCCTGGGCTAACCTGACTCGGGTGAGGTTGTTGGGGGAAGCTGTCGCAATCCCGCACAGCGCCTCCCTTCCGGGCCACAGGAGATATCGCGACGCGTTGCTGCGCATCCTGCGGGAGCTGCATCGGGTGCTTAAGACCGACGGACGTCTGCTCTTCAGCTATGCGAACCGAGAGCCCGCTGCTTGGGTGAACCTCTTCGCCGCGCTTCGTGCGTCAGGTTTCCAGCCGCTCGGCTACAGCATAGTTCATAGTGAAAACGAATCAGACCATGCCAAACGCAAGGGCCGGGCCTGCAATCTGGACCTAATTCTGGAGCTTGCGCCGGCCGGCGCGGCGGTGCGTGAGCGTTGGCGCCCGAAGGCTCACTTTGGCACCGATGAAGAGCGCTTTCTAATAGCGGTCGGGAACGCCTTTCTCGAGTCGATTGAGATGGTGAACGGCTGGGAAGTTGATCTCCTTGAACGCCTCAGGTCAGAGATATTTGTCAGCCGAAAATCGTTCGGCACCAGCGGGGTTGCCGATCCCATTGTGATCGTCATGCCCGTTTTGCCAGATAGTCCGCGACAAGCGACGGAAATCTGAGGTCAATTACCAATCCAATTGGTAGCGTCCTCGCTCTCGGGCGCGAGCGATGAGCTGTGCCACTGCCTCATCACCTATATTGAGGAGGCTAAGTGACTCCTCGATTTTGTCCCACGTGATCTCGTCAGGCGTTTCAACCTCTCCCCTCGCCCACCTGAACATTCCCGAGGCTGCGGCGTGGACGCGCGCGGTCCGCAATTCCCATGCGGGGCGATTTGGGTCCCGCCGATGGCGGGCATTCCCCCGTGCGTTTGTGTCGGACACGAGGTCAGAGATGATTGAGTGGAGCACTTGAGTATGGCCCGCAAGCCGCGTCAAGACTTCAACCACCAGCTCGTTGGTCGCCGCCTCAATTGTTCGCTCGAGGTCCGTTATCGCAGTCTGTGGGATGGCGGGGGCGGAGAGAGTCACCCCCGAAATCGAATTCCGCGCGCATTCAGATCCCCGATTTGCCAAATCGCCTTCAATCTGCTTTATAGGCCGAGTGGAACATAACAGGAACGGATTCGCTCGGGGAGCCGCCTCCACCGGGGGTCGAGCGTCGGCCACGCAGGCGGACCGCATCACCGATGCGGCGAACGACTGCGACACCCTCACCCTCCCCGCCACAGCCGGCGCGCACGCCGCGCTTGTGGATTTCGATCCCGTCGCGCTTCGCGCGCGTGCCGACGGGTGGACGCGCGAGAAGCAGCGCTGGTTCATCGAGGAGCTCGCCGATTGCGGCGTCGTCCGCGAGGCGGCGGCGCGGGTCGGCATGAGCGAGCGGAGCGCCTACAGCCTTCGCCGTCGCGCCGACGCCGCAACCTTCAACATCGCCTGGGAGGCGGCGCTCCAGTCTGGGGCGGATCACCTGCGGTCGGTCGCCTATGAGCGCGCTGTCCATGGCGTGATCAAGCCGCATTTCTATCACGGCGAGAAGATCGGCGAGGAGCGGGTCTTCAACGATCGCTTGCTCCTCGCCCTCCTCGCCCGCGCGGAACGAACCGTCTCCCACGTCGACGCAAGGCGCGCGGTCTCGGACTGGGACCGGTGGATGGAGGCGATCGAGGATGGCGGCGCTCCGCCTCCCCCGGGCGGCGCCGGGCTTGAGGAGCCTCGCATCTGGCGGGATTTCGAAGGCCATTGGTGGACCGATTTCCGGCCGCCGCCCGGCTTCGCGGGGGATCGTCGCGGCGATTATGGCGACGAGGATTATTGCCGAATCTGCACCGCCGCGGAACTGGAATCGATCGAGGCGATGCAGGCGCGCAGGGAAGCCGACGAGCATCGCCGGCGCGACGCCTGGTTCGCCCGGATGAGATAAAGGATTTTCTGCTCCAGGGGGTCCTGAACTTCCTGAACTTCCGCCGGCTCTTTGACATCGTGGATCGAATGGAGCGGCCGCAAGCTGCCGGCTTGCAGGCGCTGCCTCGCGGCCGGAGGCGCGAAGCGTCAGGCCGGCTCCAGCGCCTCCTGCGGCACCGGGGCCGCCTGCTCGATCAGCCCTTCGGCCTTGAGCTCGTCCCAGAAGGCGGCGGGGATCTTCGTCTTCATCGCGGTGACGTCGGCGAGGATCTCGGCGGCGCTCGAGGCGCCGACGATCAAGGCGGCGGCCAGATCGGGGGCGGCGCTGAACTGCAGGGCGGCGGTGCGCAGGTCGACGCCGTGGCGGTCGGCGGTCCGTTGCAGCCCGTGGCGCCGGGCGAGCTTGTCGTCCGGGATCAGGTAATTGTCCTTGCCGTAATTGTAGCGCGGCCTCCCGGCGAGGAAGCCGGCGTTGAGCGACGAGCCGATGACGAAGCTGATTCCCGCCGCGCGCGCTTTGGGAAAGACCGTCTCGAGCGCATATTCGTGATCGACCATCGAATATTGGCTGGCGAGCAGGCATATGTCGGGATCGGCCACCTCCAGGCATTGGAGGATGGGCTGCGGGCAATTGACCCCCATGCCCCAGCCGCCGATCATGCCTTCGTCGCGCATCCTCGAAAGCGCCGGGAAGGCGCCCTTCGCGGCGATCCCGAACAAGGTCTGCCAATCCTCGGGCAGCAGATCGTTGTCGGGCGACAGATCGTGGACGAACAGCATGTCGATCCGGTCCAGCCCCATCCGCTGCAGGCTGTCCTCGACCGACCGGCGGACGCCGTCGGCGCTATAGTCGAACACCGGATCGTTCGGCGACGTCGTGAAGGGAAAATAGGTCCTCGCCCGGTTGGCGGGCGAAGCCTTGAGCAGCTTGCCGACCTTGGTCGACAGCACATAATCGCCGCGCGGCTTGTCGTGGAGGAAGCGGCCGAAGCGGCGTTCGCAAAGGCCGAGCCCGTACCAGGGCGACGTGTCGAAATAACGTACCCCCGCTTCCCACGCGGCTTCGAGCACCTGCTCGGCCTGCGCCTCCGTGACGAAGGCGAATTCGTTGCCGATGGCGACTCCGCCGAGGCCGAAGTCGACGGGCGGCCGGTATTTCTGCGCAATCATGCGAGCTTCCTTCGAATGGTACCGGTTGCAAACGCAGTCACAGGGGGCAGTCACAGGGGAACGGCGCCCGGAGAGCAGCGGTTCCACCCGCCGGTCCTATCGCGGTGAAGCTGCAGGCGGCGTGGCCGGAAGGTGACCGATTCTTCATCACGGAGCCGAGACGAGGTGAGGCCGATCGGCGCTCCGCGATCGTCCGGAGTGGGCAGAACGGAACGTTGAGGAGATCAAACTCAGCTGGGCGGTTTCCGCCGGGCCTTCGACCGTTCCTTCGCAATTCGGGAGCTTTCGGCTTTGAGCGGCCGCGAGACCGGGCAGACCTCCTGCACATAGGCGTTGAGGGTGTTGGCGAGATTGTCCGGCACCAGCCGGTAGAAGACGAACTGCCCCCGCTTCTCGCTTTCGATCAGGCCGGCATTTTCGAGCACCGCGAGATGCTGGGAGACGGCGGGCTTGGACATCTCGAAACGCGATGCGATCTCGCCCGCGCTGAGCTCGGCATGGGCGAGGTAGGCCAGGATCTTCCGCCTGGGCGTGGAGGCGAGGGCTTCGAAAACCTTCTGCATGCGACGTATTTAAGGAATAAGTTAACCGCTTGACAAGGCCGGCACCGCATTTAAGAGATAAGCTAATTACCTTGCAGCGAAGGGAGCCCGACGATGAGCAGCGCGAATGAAGCGGGCGACGGCGCGTTCAAGGTCAATTCGTTGACCGGGCTTGACCGGGCCAATGCCAGCGAGGGCTCGCTGGTGTGGGACCCTGGCCGCTCGATCTGGAACATGTCGATGATCGCCGGCGCGCTGCTGCTCGGCCCCCTGTTCTTCAGCTGGAGCGCCTTGGTTCTCTTCCTCCTGCTTTCAGGCTTCACCCTTTGCGTCGGCCACTCCGTCGGCTTCCATCGCCGGCTGATCCACCGCAGCTTCGATTGTCCGAAGTGGCTCGAGCGGAGCATGATCTACATCGGCGTGCTGGTCGGCATGGGCGGGCCGATCTGGACGGTCGGCCTGCACGACATCCGCGATTGGGCGCAACGCCAGCGCGACTGCCATTGGGCCTTGCGCCACGGCAAACCGGCGCTGGTCGACGGCTTCTATTATCTCAATTTCCGCCTGGCGCTGAAGCGCGCGCCAAACTTCGATCCAGGCCCCGGCATCTCCGACGACGCCTTCTACATCTTCCTGCAGCGCACCTGGATGCTGCACCAGGTGCCGCTGGCGCTGGCGCTTTATGCGTTCGGCGGCTGGCCCTGGGTGGTCTGGGGCGTGATCGTCCGGGTCGCGACCTGCTTCACCATGCATTGGTACATCGCCCATGTCGCTCACCGCCGCGGGCCGCAGGACTGGATCGTCGAGGACGCCGCGGTGCAGGGTTATAATATCGGCTGGCTGGCGATCCCGACCATGGGCGAGAGCTGGCACAGCAACCACCACGCCTTCCCGGCATCGTGCCGCCACGGCCTCTACAAGGGCCAGATCGACCTCGGCTACAATTTCGTCCAGCTGCTCGCGCGTCTCGGCCTCGCGCGCAACATCCGGCTGCCCGAGAACCTTCCGCCGCGAACCGGCCTTGTCCCGGTCAGCCGGCGCGCGCTCAGCGCGGCCGGCGCGGGCCAGGCGGAGCTGTCGGGAGTTCGCGCTGCCTGATTTGGGCGCGCCTGGGGGGTGAGACCCGTTCGGGGCTATTGGGAACGTTCGACCTGCCACCATGATGGCCGCGCGGATCACCCCGGCCGAACCTGCCCGTCCCCGCGCACGACATATTTGAAGCTGGTGAGCTGCTCGGGGCCGACGGGGCCACGGGCGTGGAGCTTGCCGGTGGCGATGCCGATCTCGGCGCCGAAGCCGAATTCGCCGCCGTCGGCGAATTGGGTGGAGGCGTTCCAGAGCAGGATGGCGCTGTCGACCCGCGCCAGGAAGCGCTCGGCGGCCTCCGCATCCCCGGCGACGATCGCCTCGGTATGGCCGGTGCCGTAGCGCGCGATATGGTCGATGGCCTCGTCGAGCCCGGCGACGATCCGCACCGCCAGGATCGGCGCCAGATATTCCTCGTGCCAGTCGCTCTCCCGAGCCTCATTCATCGGCACGATCGCCTGCGCCGCCGCGTCGCCGCGCAGCTCGCAGCCGGCCAGGGCCTCGGCGATCCGCGGCAGCAAGGCCGGCGCCGCCTCGGCGTCGATCAGCAGCGTCTCGGTCGCGCCGCAGACGGTGACGCGGCGCATCTTCGCATTGGCGACGATCGCCGCCGCCATGTCGGCATCGGCCGAGCGGTGGACATAGGTGTGGCAGACGCCCTCGAGATGGCCGAGCACCGGCACCCGCGCGTCGCGCGCCACCCGCTCGACCAGCGACTTGCCGCCGCGCGGGATGAGCAGGTCGATGGCGCCGTCCAGCCCTTCGAGCATCAGCCCCACCGCCTCGCGGTCGGCCGAGGGCACGATCTGGACGCAGCCCGCCGGCAGCCCCGCTTCGGCGAGGCCGGCGGCGAGCGCCGCATGGATGGCGAGGGCGCTGCGCAACGCCTCGGAGCCGGCCCGCAGGATCACCGCATTGCCCGAGCGCAGGCAGATGGCGGCGGCGTCGGCGGTGACGTTGGGGCGGCTCTCGTAGATCATGCCGATCACGCCGATCGGCGTCCGGATGCGGGCGATGTCGAGGCCGTTGGGGCGCTGCCAGCGGGCGATCTCCTCGCCGACCGGATCGGGGAGCGACGCCACCGCTTCCACCCCGGCGGCCATCGCCTCGAGCCGGCCCTCGTCGAGCATCAGCCGGTCGACCATCGCGGTCGCCGCGGCGACGTCCTCGACATTGGCGGCGAGGATCTCGTCGCGCCGCAGCCGGATGTGCTTCGCCGCCGCGCGGATCGCCGCCGATCTTTGCGCCGCCGGCGCCTCGCGCAGCGCAGAGGCGGCGCGGCGGGCCTCGCGGCCCATCTCCTCCATCCGCGCGCGCATCACATCAGCACCAGATCGTCGCGGTGGATCAGCTCGTCAGGGCCGCGAAAGCCGAGGCACGCCTCGATCTCGGCGCTGCCCCGGCCGGCGATCGCCGCCGCTTCCGCCGCGCTATAGGCGCTGAGGCCGCGCGCGACCTCGCGCCCGTCCGGGCCGAGGATGCGCAGGCAGACGCCGCGCTCGAATGCGCCTTCGACGCTCCGCACGCCGGCCGGGAGCAGGCTCTTGCCCGCGGCCAGCGCCCGCACCGCGCCTTCGTCGACGGTGACCGAGCCCGCCGGCGCCAGCGTGCCGCGGATCCATTGCTTGTAGGCGCGGCCGGGGCTGCCCGCGGCGGCGACGATCGTCGCCCGCGCGCCCTCGGCGAGACGGCCGAGCGGATGCGCGTCGCGGCCGGCGGCGATGATCGTCGCGCAGCCGAAGCCGCGCGCGATCCCGGCCGCCGCCAGCTTGGTGCGCATGCCGCCGGTGCCGTGGCTGCCCGAAGCGCTGTCGCCGGCGCAGGCGAGGATGTCGGGCGAGAGGTGCTCGACGAAGGGCAGGTGACGTGCCGCCGGGTCGCGCGCCGGATCGGCGGTGTAGAGGCCGTCGACGTCGGAGAGCAGGATCAGCAGGTCGCTCTTCACCATCTGCGCCACCCGCGCGGACAGCCGGTCGTTATCGCCGTAGCGAAGCTCGATGGTGGCGACGCTGTCATTCTCGTTGACCACCGGCAGCGCGCCGCCGGCGAGCAGCATTTCGACCGTGGCGCGCGCATTCAGCCAGCGGCGGCGCGATTCGGTGTCGTCGATGGTGAGGAGGAGCTGGGCCGTCGGGATCCCGAATTCGTCCATCGCCGCCTGCCATGCCTGCATCAGCAAAGGCTGGCCGGCGGCGGCGGCGGCCTGCTTCGCCGCCAGCGGCTCCGAACGCTTCAGCGTCAGCCGCGCCCGCCCCAGCGCCACCGCGCCGGAGGAGACGACGATCACCTGCTTGCCCTGTGCGTGCAGGGCGGCGATGTCGGCCGCGAGGGTGCCGAGCCACTCCCGGCGGGCGCCGCCGGCGACCGCGTCGATCAGCAGGGACGAGCCGATCTTGACCGTGATTCGCCGCGCGCGCGCCAGCAGCAAAGCCGCTTCGCTCTCCCGCCTCACCGTTTCCGTCGCCCTTGCCATGGCCGAATCCTATGGGCCGCTGCTGCGTTGCACAAGAAAATGATTGTATCCCGTCTTGACAGAAAGCGGCCGAGCCTTCAGCCTTGAAGGAGCGCGCAAGGGGCGCCGCCGGGAGCAAGCACGATGAGCAGGGACAGGAAGCTTTCCTCCGCGCTGCCGGCCTGCACCTTCTATTTCGGCTCGTTTAGCGGCCGGTACGCCTGAGGGCGTATCGGATAAAGCCGCACGACCTTCCCCGAAATTCGAGCTGAAACGCCGCCGACCGCAAAGCAGGCCTGTCCTGAGCGAAGTCGAAGGGCGATGAGACCCAGGATGAACGACATGTCTTCCCGCGGACTGCCGCGGCTGCGCGCCGAGATCGATGCGATCGACGATGAGATCCTCCGCCTGATCGAGCAAAGGCTGGCCGTGTCCGACGCCGTCGCCGCGCTCAAGGACGCCGAGGGCGACGGCCGCCTCAAATTCCGGCCGCGCCGCCAGGCCGAAGTGATCGCGCGGCTGGCGAAGAAGGCGGCGCGGGCGCCGGCGACCCTGGTCGGCGCCGTCTGGCGCGAGCTGATGGGCCAGGGCCTGCAGGCGCAGGCGCGCACCGAGATCGTCCTGTGCGGCTCGATCGACCGGGCCGTGCTCGAAGCCCATGTCCGCAGCCATTTCGGCTATGCCTTTCCATTGAGCTGGGCCGCCACCGACACCGAGGCCTTGCGCCGCGCCCGGGACGGGGAAGCGATCGCGATCATCGCCGGCCCGTTGCCGCAGCTCGACCCGCGGCTGGCGATCTGCGACCTGGTGCGGGCGCCGGACGGCACCGCCGTCGCCCATGCCGTCGGCCGCGTCGCCGGCGAGGATTGCGCCGTCTCCGGGCCGGAAGCCCCGGCCGCGCCGGCCGCCGCTGCCCTCGCCGCCGCCTGGTCGCCGTCGAGCTGGCGGCTGCGCAAGGCCGAGCAGATGCCGATCTATCCCGATGCCGGCGCGCTCTCGCGGGTCGAGCGGCGGCTCGACGCCGCGCCGCCTCTCGTCTCGGTCTCGGACATCATGATGCTGCGCGCCTCGCTCGCCCGGGTCGCAGCCGGCGAGGCCTTCATCCTCCAGGGCGGCGACTGCGCCGAGAGCTTCGCCGAATTCGGCGCCGACAAGGTCCGCGACACCTACAGCCTGCTGCTGCGCATGGGGGCGATGCTGCGCGCGGGCAGCGGCGCCGACGTCGTCCACCTCGCCCGCATCGCCGGCCAGTTCGCCAAGCCGCGCTCGTCGGGAAGCGAGACGATCGACGGCGTCGCCCTTCCCTCCTATCGCGGCGACGCGGTGAACGGCGCCCCCTTCACCCATGCCAGCCGCACGCCCGATCCGCGCCGGCTGCTCGACGCCCACCGCCAGGCGCAGGTGACGATCGACCTGCTCCACGCTTATGCCGCCGCTTCCTATGCCGATTTGCCGGACATCCACCGCAATGTCGGCCTCGCCGCCCAGGCGCGGCCGGTGTCGATGTATACCAGCCATGAGGCGCTCCTGCTCAATTACGAGCAGGCGCTGACCCGCTTCGACGAGGCGAGCGAGAGCTGGTGGGCGATGGCCGGCCACATGATCTGGATCGGCGACCGCACCCGCGCGCCCGACGGCGCCCATGTCGAGTTCGCCCGCGGCGTCGCCAATCCGGTCGGCCTCAAATGCGGCCCGAGCCTGGCCTGCGACGACCTGCTGCGGCTGATCGAGCGGCTCGACCCCGACAACAGGCCTGGCCGGCTGGTGCTGATCGGCCGCTTCGGCGCCGGCAGGATCGGCGCCCATCTGCCCGAGCTGATGCGGGCGACGCGGCGCGAGGGGCGCAACGCGATCTGGTCGGTGGATCCGATGCACGGCAACACCCGTTCGGTCGGCGCGCTCAAGACCCGCCTGCTCGCCGACATCATCGCCGAGATCCAGGCCTTCTTCGACATCGCCGTTGCGGAAGGCGTCCATGCCGGCGGCGTCCATCTCGAGATGACCGGCGCCGAGGTCACCGAATGTCTCGGCGGCAGCGCGCCGCATCTCGAGGAGGATCTGCCGAGCAACTACCTCACCCATTGCGACCCGCGGCTGAACCGCGCCCAGGCGCTCGACGTCGCCGGCGCGGTGGCGAAGCTGCTCGCCCGCGCCGCCCATGGCCGCGGCGCGGCCTGAGGCGCGCGGTGAAGGTCGCTTATCAGGGCCTTCCCGGCGCCTTCGGCCATCAGGCGGCGCTCGCTTTCCTGCCGGGGCACGAACCGGTGGCCGAGCCGAGCTTCGCCGCCGTCATCGCCGCCGTGGTCGAAGGCCGGGCCGAGCGCGGCGTGCTCCCGGTCGAGAATAACGAGGCGGGGCCGGTGGCCGAGGCCCGGGCCTTGCTCGCCGCGGCGCCGGTGGACGTGGTCGACGAGCGGATCCTGCCGATCCGCATGCATCTGCTCGGCCTGCCCGGGGCGCGGCTGGAGGCGATCACGACCGCGGTCAGCCATCCCGTCGCGCTCCGCCAATGCGCCCGCAACCTCGACCGGCTCGGCCTGGCCCGCGAGGAAGCGGCGAACACCGCCATCGCGGCGTCGGAGTTACGGGATCCCGCCAGGGCCGTGCTCGGCTCCGCCGCGGCGGCCGAGGCTTACGGGCTCGTCATCCTCCTCGCCGACGTCCACGACCGCGCCGACAACGCCACCCGCTTCGCGATCCTCGCCGCCCGTGGCGCGCAAGACACATAAAGGCGCCATTCATCCCGCCCGGCGCAGTATCCGTCCCGGCGATCCTTGACAGGATCCCATTTGCGAACCAAGAGGCTGCCATGATTTCGCGCGTCCACTCCCTGTCCGATCTCCCGGCTGCCGCCGGCGCGGCGCGCATTGCGACTTATTACTATTTTACCGCCCGGGCGGAGACGGACTGACGCGCTTTCGAGACAAGCACGAAATTCCGAACCCCGCCTGGTCCTCCCGGCGGGGTTCTTCATTTTGGAAGGACCCGAATCGATGAAACCCCAGACCAAGATCGAAGACGCGCCGGCGCTCATGCATGGCGCCCTCGCCTCGCCGGTGCCGCCGCCGGGCGCCGATGCCGACTGGACGGTGCCGCAGCATTGGGACGAGCTGACCGCCGAGGACCATTGGGTCTGGGACACGCTGTTCGCCCGCCAGCAGACCCTGCTCCGCGGCCGGGCGGTCGAGGCGTTCCAGCAGGGGCTGGACGTCCTCCATTTGTCGCGGCCGGGCGTGCCCAATTTCGACGAGCTCAACGACAAGCTCAACGCCCGCACCGGCTGGACCGTCGTCGCCGTTCCCGGGCTGGTGCCGGACGACGTCTTCTTCCGCCACCTCAGCAACCGCCGCTTCCCGGCCGGCAATTTCATCCGCTCGCCCAAGCAGCTCGACTATCTCGAGGAGCCCGACGTCTTCCACGACGTCTTCGGCCACGTCCCCCTGCTCGCCCAGCCGGCCGTCGCCGACTTCATGGAGGCGCTGGGCCGCCTCGGCCTCGAAGCGCTCGACCGCGGCCAGCTCCATCGCCTGGCCCGGCTCTACTGGTACACGGTCGAGTTCGGCCTCGCCCGCGAGGAAGGCGCGCTCAAGATCTACGGCGCCGGCATCCTCTCCAGCTTCGGCGAATCCCATTATTCGCTGGAGAGCGCGAAGCCGCACCGGGCCGATTTCGACCTCAAGCGCGTGCTCCGCACCCGCTACCGGACCGACGCGTTCCAGCAGGCCTATTTCGTCATCGAGCATTTCGAGGACGTGCTGGACCTCGTCCTGCGCGACGATTTCGCCGCGCTCTGCGACGCGCTCGACCG
>JAXDOV010000019.1:0-8114 GCA_034668705.1 Sphingomonadales bacterium | reverse complement strand
GACATGGGTGCCGCCGCACAATTCGACCGAATAGGTCGCATCGTCGTTGCGGCCCATCGAGAGGACGCGGACCTCGTCGCCATATTTCTCGCCGAACAGGGCCATGGCGCCGGCGGCGATCGCCTCGTCGGGGCTCATCAGCCGGGTCGTCACCGCCTGGTTCTCGCGGATGTGGCGGTTCACCTCCTCCTCGACCGCGGCGATATCCTCGGCGGTCAGCGCCTTGGGGTGGGAGAAGTCGAAGCGCAGCCGGTCGGGCGCGACCAGGCTGCCCTTCTGGGTGACATGGCCGCCGAGCCGGTGGCGCAGCGCCGCATGGAGCAGGTGGGTCGCGCTGTGGTTGGCGCGGATGCGACCGCGGCGGCCGGCATCGACCTTGAGATGGACGGCGTCGCCGACCGCGATCTCGCCCGAGCGGATCAAAGCCTGGTGGGCGTGGAGGCGGCCGAGCGGCTTCGACGTGTCCTCGATCTCGCCCGCAAATCCCTTTTCGCCGGTGACGGTGCCGCTGTCGCCCATCTGGCCGCCGCTCTCGCCGTAGAAGGGCGTCTGGTTGGTCAGGATGACCACCTTGTCGCCGGCCTTGGCGCGGTCGACGCGAGCGCCGTCCTTGACCAAAGCGACGACCTGCCCCTCCCCTTCATGGCCGGCATAGCCGGTGAATTCGGTCGAGCCGTTTTCCTCGGCGATGTCGAACCAGATCTCGTCCGACGCCTTCTCGCCCGAGCCCTTCCAGGCGGCGCGGGCCTGCGCCTTCTGCTCGGCCATGGCGACGTCGAAGCCGGCGCGGTCGACGGCGAAGCCCTGAGCGCGCAACGCGTCCTCGGTAAGGTCGTAGGGAAAGCCGAACGTGTCGTAGAGCTTGAACGCAACCTGGCCGGGCAGCGTCTCGCCCGGCGCCATCGAACCGGTCGCCTCGTCGAGCAGCCTGAGGCCATTGGCGAGGGTCTGGCGGAAGCGGGTCTCCTCCAGCTTCAGCGTCTCCTCGATCAGCGGCTGGGCGCGGACCAGCTCGGGATAGGCGGCGCCCATCTCGGCAACCAAGGCGGGCACCAGCCGCCACATCAGCGGCTCGGGCGCACCGAGGATATGGGCGTGGCGCATCGCCCGGCGCATGATCCGGCGCAGCACATAGCCGCGCCCCTCATTGGCCGGCAGCACGCCGTCGGCGATCAGGAAGCCCGAGGCGCGAAGATGGTCGGCGATGACGCGGTGGCTGGCCTTGCGCGGCCCCTCCGGCTTCGTCCGGGTAAGCTCGCTCGACGCGGCGATCAGGGCGCGGAAGGTGTCGGTGTCGTAATTGTCGTGGACGCCCTGCAGCACGGCGGCGATCCGCTCCAGCCCCATGCCGGTGTCGATCGACGGATGCGGCAGGTCGCGGACGATCTTGTTGTCCTCCTGCTCATATTGCATGAAGACGAGGTTCCAGATCTCGGTGAAGCGGTCGCCATCCTCGTCCGGCGAGCCCGGCGGGCCGCCCGGGATATGGTCGCCATGGTCGTAGAAGATCTCCGAGCAGGGGCCGCAGGGGCCGTTATCGCCCATCGCCCAGAAATTGTCGCTGGTCGGGATGCGGATGATGCGGCTTTCGGGCAGGCCCGAGATCTTCCGCCAGAGGTCGTAGGCGTCGTCGTCGGTGTGATAGACGGTGGCGGTCAGCCGCTCGGGCGACAGGCCCCAATCCTTCGTCAGCAGCTCCCAGGCGAGCGCGATCGCCCGCTCCTTGAAATAGTCGCCGAACGAGAAATTGCCGAGCATCTCGAAGAAGGTATGGTGGCGCGCGGTGTAGCCGACATTGTCGAGATCGTTATGCTTGCCGCCGGCGCGGACGCATTTCTGCGAGGAGGTGGCGCGCGCATAAGGCCGCGTCTCCAGCCCGACGAAGACGTTCTTGAACGGCACCATGCCGGCGTTGACGAACATCAGGGTCGGGTCGTTCTGCGGCACGAGCGGCGCCGAGGGCACGATCTGGTGCCCTTGCGCGCCGAAATAGTCGAGGAACGAGCGCCGGATGTCGTTGGTGGAGGTCATGCCCGCGACTTAGGGCCTGTCCTCAATTCCCGCAACGCGCGTGATCGTGGGGGGGCGGAGGACTGTAGCCTCTCTCCCCTTGCGGGAGGTGCGGCGCCTGGTTCGTCCCCCGGACGAACCTTAGCGGCGCCGCACGTTGGAGAGAGGGGTGGCGAGCGCAGCGAAGCCCCTACGGCGTCTTCAGCGGCCCTTCGACGCCGCCTGCGGCGTCGCTCAGGACAGGCGCTGAGCCGCTTCAGCCGCACCCCTCTCCCAGCCCTCTCCCGCAAGGGAGAGGGGAAGAATAAAACCGGCAATTATCGCGTGCCGGGGCCGTCCTGCTCCGACTCGTCCGCGGGCGGCGGCGGGTCGTCATGGCCGACCGGATAACGCGAGTAACGCTCGACCCGGCGCCAGTCCGGTTGCACCGCCTGCTCGACGATGACGATCTCGGCCGGCGCCTCCGCCCGTTCCCGTTGCGGGACGATCCGGGGGCGGTCGTAGCGGGCGATGACCGGATCCGGGCGCGGCATCGGGTCGATCGGCCAGGTGCAGCCGACGCAGCCCGCCGGCGCGGGCGCCTGCGCCGCCGCCTGATATTCCTGGGTCTGGACCTGCGCCCAGTCGGCACGCTGGCGGTTGCCGGGGACGAGGTCGCTGTAGAAGGGCACTTCCGGATCCTGGAGATAGGCCGGATTGATCTCGGCGATCGTCGCGCGGCCGAGATGGACGCCGGTCGCCGCGGCGGCGATCGACAGGCCGGCGGCGATCGACAAAGTGGTCAAATGAGGCACGGCAACCTCCCTCACAGGGCGGATTCTCTTCCGCCGCCGCAATAAACCTTCGGCCCGCCGCCTCCGTTCCACCCCCTCTTGCGCTTCCCGTCCAAAGGGAGGAAATCCGGTCATTCGGCGCGAACGCGTCTCTCGCGATCGCGCAATGCGGACGGAGGAGAGATTCATGCCCGAAAGATCGGTCGGCACCAGGACGATCGCGCTCGTCGGCCCCGGCGGCGCGGGCAAGACCAGCCTCGCCGAAGCCCTGCTCTTCGCCGCCGGCGCGGTCGACCGGCAAGGCTCGGTCGACGCCGGCAACAGCGTCGGCGACACCAGCCCCGAAGCGCGGTCGCGGGGTGGCTCGACCGAGCTCAACCTGATGCATTTCGATTTCATGGGCGACCGCTTCGTCGTGCTGGATTCGCCGGGATCGGTCGGCTTCTCGGCCGACGGCGCGCTCGCAATCGCCGCCGCCGATCTCGCCATCGTCGTCGTCGATCCGGAGACCGACCGCGCCATCCTCGCCGAGCCGGCGCTGCGGCAGCTGGAGGCGCTCGGCATCCCCCACCTCATCTTCGTCAACAAGATCGACCAGGCCCGCGGCAGCATCCGCGGCCTGCTGGAGGCGTTGCAGCCGATGAGCGCCTCGCCGCTCGTCGCCCGCCAGGTCCCGATCCGCGAGGGCGAGAAGATCACCGGCTTCGTCGATCTCGCGCTGGAGCGCGCCTTCCATTACCGGCCGGGCAAGCCCTCCGAGCAGATCGACATCCCCGCCGGCCTCGCCGAGCGCGAGGCGCAGGACCGGTTCCACATGCTGGAGCAGCTCGCCGACCATGACGACGCCCTGCTCGAGCAATTGCTGATGGACGAGCAGCCGGACCGGGCGACGATCTTCGCCGACCTCGTCCGCGAGACGCGCGAGAACCTCGTCGTGCCGGTGCTGTTCGGCTCGGCGCTGAACGGCTTCGGCGTGCGCCGGCTGATGAAGGCGCTGCGCCACGACGCGCCGCCGCCCGCCGCCGCCGCCGAGCGGCTCGGCGCGAAGAACGGCTGCGCCTTCGTCTTCAAGATCTTCCACGGCGGCAATATGGGCCGGCTCGCCCTCGCCCGCGTGTTCGGCGGCACCCTGTCGGAGGGCGCGGAGCTGAAGACGCCCGACGGCGGCTCGGTCCGGGTCGGCACCCTGTTCGCGGTGCAGGGGGAGAAGACGGCGAAGCTCGGCAGGGCCGAGGCTGGCGACGTCGTCGCCATCGTCAAGGCCGAAGGCGTCGCCGCCGGCCAGTGGCTGGGCGGCGGCGGCAAGGCGCCGGCGCTCGCCCTCCCCGCCTCCAATTACGCGCTCGCCATCACCACCCAGGACCGCAAGGACGACGTCCGCCTCTCCACTGCGCTCCAGAAATTGTGCGAGGAGGACGCCTCGCTCAGCTGGGAGCAGGACGAGGCGCTGCACGAGACGCGGCTGAAGGGGATCAGCGACGAGCATCTCAAGGTCACGCTCGGCAAGCTGAAGCGGCGCTACGGCGTCGCGGTCCACGCCCGGCCGCCGATCGTCGGCTTCAAGGAATCGATCCGCAAGCCGGTGACCCAGCGCGGGCGGCACAAGAAGCAATCGGGCGGCCACGGCCAGTTCGGCGACGTCGTGATCGAGGTGAAGCCGCTCGGCCGCGGCGAAGGCTTCCGCTTCGACGAGAAGATCCATGGCGGCACCGTGCCCAAGCAATATATCCCGGCGGTCGAGGCCGGCGTGCGCGACGCGCTGGGCAAGGGGCCGCTCGGCTTCCCGGTGGTCGACGTTGCGGTGACCCTGGTCGACGGCAGCTATCATACGGTCGACAGCTCCGAGCTGGCCTTCCGCACCGCCGGCCGGATCGGGATGAGCGAGGCGCTCGCTCTGGCCGCGCCGCATCTGCTCGAGCCGGTGCACAAGGTGCGGGTGACGACGCCGGGCTACGCAACCTCGCGCGTCACCTCCGCGGTCGCCAGCCGCCGCGGCCAGATGCTCGGCATGGACAGCCGCCCCGGCTGGTCGCGCTGGGACCTGGTCGAGGCTTTGGTGCCCGAGGCGGAGCTGCAGGGGCTGGACGCCGAGCTGCGGTCGCTGAGCCAGGGCCTGGCGACCTACGAGGCCGAGTTCGACCATCTCGCGGAGCTCAACGGCAAACTGGCCGAGGAGGTGGTCCACCAGGTGCTGGAGCCGGCTTGAGGCGAACAAGTCATCCCTGCGCGCGAAGCGCGTGGGGAGGGGGACACCTGAAAGGTGGTGGAGGGGCTTTTCCGCCGCTGCCCCTCCACCGCGTTCCGCGGTTCGCCTCCCCTTCGCCTGCGGCGACAGGGAGGACTGGTCGGCCCCGCACTTGACCCGCAACGCGCAATCGCCTTCCTAGTCCGCGAAACCGCCGAGGAGCCGCCGCGTGCGCAGACGTCTGACCTATTTCATCCTCGCGGGCCTGGTGCTCGGCGTCATCACCGGCTGGGCGATCAACGCGGCGATCGACGACGGCACCCCGGCCGCGGCGGCGCGGCTGGCGGGGATCGCCGGCTACTTCTCGATCCTCACCACCATCTTCCTGCACCTGATCAAGATGATCATCGCGCCGCTGGTCTTCTCCACGCTCGTCGCCGGCATCGCCCATATGGGCGACACCAAGGCCTTGGGCCGGATCGGCGGGCGGACTTTGGCCTGGTTCGTCGGCGCCAGCCTGGTGTCGCTGACCCTCGGCCTCGTCCTCGTCACCATGCTCCATCCCGGGAGCGGCCTCGGCCTGCCGCTGCCGGCCGCGGCGGCGGGAAGCGGCGTCGATCGATCGGCCTTCGATCTGGCCAAGTTCGTCGCCCATATCTTCCCGGAATCGATGATCGGCGCGATGGCGGGCAACGAGATATTGCAGATCGTCATCTTCTCGATCTTCGTCGGCGTCGCAGTCACCTCGGTCGGCGAGAAGGCGCAGCCTTTGGTCCGTGCGGTCGAGGCGCTGGCGGCGGTGATGCTGCGGATCACCGATTTCGTGATGCGCTTCGCCCCGGTCGCGGTGTTCGCGGCGGTCGCGGCGGCGCTGGCCGAGCGCGGACCGCATATCCTCGCCACCTACGGCTTCTTCATCGCCAGCTTCTATCTCGGCCTGGTCCTGCTCTGGGCGCTGCTGCTGACGATCTGCTTCCTCGTCGTCGGCGGCAGAACGAAGCTGCTCATGCGCCTGATCCGCGACCCGGCGGTGCTCGCTTTCTCGACCGCCTCGTCCGAAGCCGCCTTTCCGCGCACGCTCGAGGCGCTGGAGGCGGCCGGCGTGCCGCCGAGGATCGCCGGCTTCGTCCTCCCCTTGGGCTATTCGTTCAATCTCGACGGCTCGATGATGTACATGACCTTCGCGAGCCTGTTCATCGCCCAGGCCTATGGCATCCATTTGGCCATCGGAACGCAGATCGCGATGCTGCTGACGCTGATGATCACGTCCAAGGGCATTGCCGGCGTCCCGCGCGCCAGCCTGGTGGTGATCACCGCCACCCTCGCCCAATTCCACATCCCCGAAGCGGGCGTGCTGCTGATCCTCGCCGTCGACCATTTCCTCGACATGGGCCGCTCGGCGACCAACGTCGTCGGCAATGCGGTGGCGAGCGCGGTGGTGGCGCGCTGGGAAGGCGAGCTCGGGGCGCCGACCGAGGTCGAAGCGCCGCACGCGATTTAGCCGGGGCGATCGCAACGATGTTCCCCGGCGAAGGCCGGGGCCCAGCGGCGCAGGCTTAAGAGACTGCGCCCCATCATTTCGCCGAGGAACAGGAGGGTGCGGGGCTGGTCTCGTCTGCTTCCGCAGCCGCCCCTCCACCATGCTTCGCATGGTCCCCCTCCCCATGCGCTCCGCGCACAGGGAGGACCGATTAGTCGAAAGGCCGGTCGATCGAGGACGGCGGGGTCGAGAACCAGCGCGGGCCCGTCTCGGTCATGTGGAAGCAATCCTCCAGCCGGATGCCGAACTTGCCGGGGATGTAAATCCCCGGCTCGTCCGAGAAGCACATGCCGGGGGCGAGCAATGTCGTCTCGCCATGGACGAGGTTGACCGGCTCGTGGCCATCGAGGCCGATGCCGTGGCCGGTGCGGTGGGAGAGGCCGGGCAGCCGATAGCGAGGGCCATAGCCCCAGGCTTCGTATTGGCGGCGGACGGCGTCGTCGACGCTGCCGGCGGGGGCGCCGATCCGCGCCGCCTCGAAGGCGATCTGCTGGCCGCGGCGGACCTGGTCCCAGACCTTGCGCTGCTCCGCGCTCGGCGCGCCGAAGACGAAGCTGCGCGAGACGTCGGACTGATAGCCCTCGACCGTGCAGCCGCAATCCATCAGCACCACTTCGCCGTCGCGCACCTGCTGCGGCTTGCCGCTGCCATGCGGATAAGCGGCGGCCTCGCCGAGCAGGATGAGCTCGAATTCGGGGCTGCCGCCGAGCGCCCGGGTGGCGGCGTTCATGATCCCGGCGATGTCGGACGGCCGCATGCCGCGCTCGATCCGCTTCCAGGTGTGGCGATAAGCGGCGATGGTGATGTCGGTCGCCTTCCGCATCAGCGCCAGTTCGTGCCCGGACTTGACCATGCGGCAGGGGCGGACGACCGGAGCGGCGTTGCGGATCTGCGCGTGCGGCAGCGCCTTGCGGAGCCCGTCCACCGCGAAGAAGCGGACCGTCTCCTCGACGCCGACGGGACGGGCGGCGAGCCCACGGTCGCGGAGCGCGCCGGCGACCAGCCTCAGCGGATCCTCATCCTCCTGCCAGGCGCGGACCTCCGCCGGAATGGCGAGGCTTTCGCGGACCGACGGCTCCTCGAAGAAGGGGGTGACGATCACCGCCTCCCCCTTGGCGGGCAGGATGGCGGCGGTGAGGCGCTCGCTGCGGTGCCATTGCACGCCGGTGAAGTAAGTGAGCGAGGCGCTGGGCTCGATCAGGATCGCGCCGAAGCCGAGCCGCTGCATCAGCTTTTGCGCTTTGGCGATGCGGGCAAGCCGTTCGGCCGGGGCGATCGGCACCACGTCGGCGGTCATCGGGCGAAGCGGCGGATCGGCGGGGGCGGCGAACAGGCGCGGCGGGGCGGCGAGAGCGGCGCCGGCCGCCAGCGCGCCGAACGCAGCCTGGCGGCGGCTAAGCATAAGCATAGGGGCCTCCCTTGCGCAGCGCCTCGGCATAAGCCGGCCGGGCGTGGATCCGTTCGAGCCAGTCGATCAGGTTCGGACGGGTCTCGTCGAGGCCGGCCCGGTGGCGGGCGGCTTCGAGCGGGAAGCTCATCATCACGTCGGCGGCGGTGAATTCCTCGCCGGCGAACCAGGGACGGACGGCCAGCTCGCTCTCCAGCC
>JAXDOV010000018.1:0-3800 GCA_034668705.1 Sphingomonadales bacterium | reverse complement strand
ATTTCGCGAAGATGAGGAGGCGCGGCAATGTTCCTGTTTAGGAAGATGGAATCGCACCCGCGATCCTTCATGAAGGCGGTGAGCTGGCGCGTCCTCGGCAGCCTCGACACCTTCATCTGGTCGCTGGTCATGACCGGCAGCATCAAGGTCGCCGGCTCGATCGCCGTCTTCGAGGTGCTGTCGAAGATCTTCCTCTTCTACTTCCACGAACGGGCCTGGGACCTCGTCCCCTGGGGCCGGCGGCACCACGTCCACGAGCCGCAACCGCAACCGCAGCCGCAGCCGGCGCTGGCGTCCTAAACTCCCCGTCATCCCGGCGGAGGCCGGGATCCCAGCGGGTGAAGAACGCGGCAGTCTACGCCCGCTGGGATGCCAGCCTGCGCTGGCATGACGGTCAGGAGCCCACCGCCGCGAATCCCCGCGCCAGGTCGGCGATTAGATCCCCGGCATCCTCGAGCCCGACCGAAAGACGCAGCAGGTCCGGGTCGATGCCGGCCTCGGCCTGCGCCTCGGGCGGCATGCCGCGATGGGTCATCGTCGCCGGCTTGCAGATCAAAGTTGCGAAGCCGCCGAGCGAGGAGGCGAGGGTGATGAGCTCCAGCGCGGCGAGGAACGTCGCCGCCGCGCCGGCGCCGCCGGCGACGCGGAAGCTGATCATGAAGCCGATGCCCGGATAGCGCACTTCGCCGGCGATTTTCCGACCCGACAGCCACGAGGCGATCGCCCGCGCGCTCTGCTCCTGCCGGTCGACGCGCAGGACGAGCGTGCGCAGGCCGCGCAGGATCTGGCCGCTGTCATGGGCCGAGCCGTTGAGCCCGGCCGCATTGGCCCACCAGTGCAGCTTCTCGACCAAGGCCGGATCGGCGGCGAGCAGGGCGCCGCCGAACAGATCGGCATGGCCGTTCAGCGCCTTGGTGGTCGAATGCATGACGAGGTCGCAGCCGAGTTCGAGCGGCCGCTGCCGGACCGGCGTCAGCAGCGTATTGTCGGCGACGACGAGCGCCTCCGCCTGCTTCGCCTGCGCCGCGCGCCGCGCGATGTCGGTGACGCGGAGCAGCGGATTGCTCGGCGTCTCGATCCACACCATGTCGGCGCCGCCCTCCAGCGCCCCGCCGAAGGCCGCGTCGTCGAGCATGTCGACGAAGATGGCGCGCAGCTTGCCCTGCTCCTCGAAGCCCTTGATCAGCCGATAGGTGCCGCCATAGCAATCGTGCGGCGCGACGATCCGCGCGCCGGTCGGCAGCAGCAGCAAAGCGAGCAAGGCCGCCGCCTGGCCGCTGTTGGTGACCACGCCGCCCGCCGCGCCTTCCAGCTCGGCGAGCGCCTCGACGAGCAGGTCGCGGGTCGGATTGACGGTCCTCGAATAATCGTAATCGGGCTTGGTGTCGGCGTCGGCCCAGCGGAAGGTGTCGGAGGACCAGAGCGGCGGCGCGACGCTGCCATAGGCCGGGTCGCGATCCGGGCGCGCGGCGGCGACGATCGTCGAAGGCTTGCGGTCTTTCGCCATGTCAGGCGTCGAGGAACGGCGCGACCAGCCGCCCCACCGTCTCCGCTTCCTTCAGGAACATGTCATGGCCGTAGAGGCAGGGGAGCAAATGAAGCTCCACCGGCCCGGCGAGTGAGGCGGCGAGCGTACGCATCTGCCCGGCCGGGACCAGCTGGTCGCTCTCGGCGCCGATCAGCAGAGCGGGGGTGCGGATGCGGGCGGCGTCGACCCGGTGGCGGTCGATCGAGGCGGAGAGGCTGAGAAAGCGTTCGGGCGACATCACCGAGACGAAATCGTCGCCGCGCGCGCGCAGATAGGCGCCGGGCTGCGAGCAGGTGCGCGGACAGCTGCCGTCGATGCCGCCTTCGAAGCGCGCGGCGAATTCGTCGCTGGTCCGGTAGCTCATCATCGCCATGCCGCGGGCGATGGCGAGCGCCTGCTCGCCCTGGCCGCCGGCGATGCCGAGCGCGACGACGCGGCGCTGCAGCTCGCGGCCGGCGGTGGCGGCGGCATGGGGTTCGGCACCGGCGGAGATGACGACCAGCTTACGGACCCGCTCCGGCGCGATCTCGGCCAGAGCGAGGCCGACCATGCCGCCATAAGAGGCGCCGACCACCGCCTCGGCGCGCGGCAGGCCGAGCGTGTCGAGCAATGCGATCAGGACGCGCGCCTGGTCCGCCGTCGTCGGCGCGGCGCTTCCCGACGCATCGGCGGCGAAATCCACGCCGATGACGAGGTGCCGCGCCGGGTCGATCGCGCAGCCGGCGCCGACCAGCCCCGGCCACCAGCCGGGACCGCCTTGTTGGCCGCGCGCAACGAAGCGGTTGCCCGAAATGCCGCCGAGCACGATCACCGCCGGCGCATCGGCGGGGCCGGCCGCGATGGCGCGGACCGACGCGCCGAAGGCGCGAAGCCCGGCCGGCAGCGGCACCTCGACATCGCGAAAGCGCGGCTCGGCCGCCGCCACCTGCGGCGGCGCGACGTCGTCCGGGGCCGGAATGCGCTCGAAAATCAGCTCCATCTTCCTTCTTTCGCTCGGGAGATGTGGCTGAGAGACCCGCTTAGTTGCCGTCTCGGCCGCATCGTCCCGTCTGGGACCGCCACCTTGCCCGGGAGGCAGGTTGGCGTGGGCCCCGAAGGCCCACTCTTGATGCTTCACGCCGCCGCAAGCGACCGCGTGGGATCCCGTTTATGGGCGGAGACGGGTTAAGGTCAAGTTATTCCGTGCTTGATCGTCATTGCGAGCGAAGCGCGGCAATCCAGTGCTGAGTTGGTCGCCTGCGCCGTGGCTGGATTGCCGCGTCGCTTCGCTCCTCGCAATGACGGGTGTGGCTGCGGCCTAGACCGCCACGCTCATCTCGCCGCCGGGGCGTTCCAGGCCGAGGCTCCGCCGGGCGGGGCTGGAATGGCCGCGCATCAGGGATTCGGCGACGTCGGGCTGGCCGCCCTCGATGGCGTCGACGATGGCGTGGTGCTGGTGGTGGCCGGAGACGAGGATCGGGTAGATCTCGGCGAGCGGCACCCGGTTGAAGGCGACGACGCCGGGCGCGACGAAGGGCACCGAATAGACGCGGTGGATCAGCTCGCCCAGCAGCGCGTCGCGCGCGCCTTCGACGATGATGTCGTGGAAGCGCCGGTTCATCCGCGCATATTCGCTCTCATCCTCCTTGACGACATAGCCCTTGGCGAAGATCGCGTCGCCGTCCTTCAGGCACTGGTGCAGCTCGGCGACGATGGCGGCGCGGTCGGGCCGGGCGGCGAGCTCGCGGGCGGCATAGCCTTCGAGCACGCAGCGTATCTCGGTGGCGCGGAAGCTGTCCTCGACGCTGAAGCCGCGCACCGCATAGCCGCGCTTGCCGGCGGGCTCGAGCAGGCCTTCGGTGGCCAAAGCGGGGAGGGCGTTGCGCACCGGCGTGCGCGACACGCCGAGCCGCTCGGCGATCGTCGCTTCGGCGACGCGCGTGCCGGCGGCGAGCGTGCCGTCGACGATCATCTCGCGGATGCGCTGCGCTACCGGGCTGTCCACGCGCCCCCAGGCCCTTCCGATATCGTCACTTTTTCGTGTTCACCCTCACGGCAGCCGTCTTAGCGGCGCAGCCCAAGGGCGTCCATCAAATGTGACGAGGCGGGACCCCGCCTCAGGCCGCGGCGCGCAGCGGCGCCTCGCCGGGTTCGAGGTCGGGCAGGCGGTCGAGCGCGTCGCAGAGCGCGGCGAAATCGTCGCGCAGGACGAGGTCCAGCACGTCCTCGAAATGCTCGATGACGAAATAGGCCTGCTGGAACGCGTCGGTCCGGTAGCGGGTGCGGAGCACGC
>JAXDOV010000017.1:0-6344 GCA_034668705.1 Sphingomonadales bacterium | reverse complement strand
CTGGCGATATTCGATGGCGAGCTTGCAGGCGAAGGTCACCGCCTCGGGATCGTCGCCGTTGACGTGGAGGATCGGCGCCTGGACCGATTTGGCGACGTCGGACGGGTAAGGCGACGAGCGGGCGAATTGCGGCGAGGTGGTGAAGCCGACCTGGTTGTTGATGATGAAATGGAGCGTGCCGCCGGTGCCGTAGCCCGGCAGGCCGGAGAAGCCGAAACATTCCGCGACGATGCCCTGGCCGGCAAAGGCGGCGTCGCCGTGGAGGAGGACGGGGAGGACCTGCGTCCCCTCGTCGTCGCTGCGCATCACCTGTTGGGCGCGCGCCTTGCCGAGCACGACCGGATCGACCGCTTCCAGATGGCTTGGATTGGGCAGCAGCGAGAGGTGGACCTTGATCCCCTCGAATTCGCGGTCGGACGAGGTGCCGAGATGGTATTTGACGTCGCCCGAGCCGCCGACATCCTCCGGATTGGCCGAGCCGCCGGCGAATTCGGAGAAGATCGCGCGATAGGGCTTGCCCATCACGTTGGCGAGGACGTTGAGGCGGCCGCGATGCGACATGCCGAACACCATCTCGCGCACGCCGTACTGGCCGCCATATTTGATCACCGCCTCGAGCGCCGGGATCATCGACTCGCCGCCGTCGAGGCCGAAGCGCTTGGTGCCGACATATTTGCGGGCGAGGAAATGCTCCCACTGCTCCGCCTCGATCACCTTGGAAAGGATCGCCTGCTTGCCTTCCGGGGTGAAGCGGATCTCGGCGTCCTTGCCCTCCATCCTCTCCTGGAGGAAGCGGCGCTCCTCGACCTCGTTGATATACATGTATTCGAGGCCGACCTTGCCGCAATAATTGGCGCGGAGGACCTCGACGAGCTCGCGGATCGTCGCCCATTCGAGCCCGAGGACTCCGCCGATATAGACGGGACGGTCGAGATCGGCGGCGGTGAAGCCGTGATATTCGGGCGTCAGATCGGCGGGCAGATGACGGTGGACGAGGTGGAGCGGATCGAGATCGGCGGCGAGATGCCCGCGCACCCGGTAGGTGCGGATCAGCATCATCGCCCGGATCGAATCCCGCGCCGCCTGCTCGACCTCCGCCTCGGACTTGCCGGCGGCGGCGGCCTGCTCCCGCGCCTTGGCGGCGACCGGCGCCGCGGCCGCCATCAGGGTCGGATCGAGACCCGCATTGAGCTCGTCCAGCGCGGTCAGCGGCCAATTGGGGCGCGCCCAGCTGGGGCCCTGCTCCCGTTCGCCGAAATCGTAGCTGTCCACTTTCCGCTGCCTTTTCTGCCTTGTCCGCCGCAAAACGCCCAGGGAGCGCCGGCCTTTCCCTAGCCCTCGAGCAGGGCCCTGAGCGTCGTCCCCAGCTCAGATGGGCTTGGCGAGACCCGGATTCCAGCCTCCTCCATCGCCGCGATCTTGTCCTCGGCGGCGCCCTTGCCGCCCGAGACGATCGCCCCGGCATGGCCCATCCGCCGTCCCGGCGGCGCCGTCCGGCCGGCGATGAAGCCGACGGTCGGCTTGAAGCGGCCGGCGGCCGCCTCGTCCTTCAGGAACTGCGCCGCTTCCTCCTCGGCCGAGCCGCCGATCTCGCCGATCATGATGATCGACCTGGTCTCCGGATCGGCGAGGAACAGCTCCAGTACGTCGATGAAGTCGGTGCCGTTCACCGGATCGCCGCCGATGCCGACGGCGGTCGTCTGGCCGAGGCCCTCATTGGTCGTCTGGAACACCGCCTCGTAGGTGAGCGTGCCCGAGCGGCTGACGACGCCGACCGAGCCCTTGCGGAAGATGTTGCCGGGCATGATGCCGATCTTGCACTCCCCCGGCGTCAGCACGCCCGGGCAGTTCGGCCCGATCAGCCGCGACCTGGAGCCGTCGAGCGCGCGCTTCACCCGCACCATGTCGAGCACCGGAATGCCCTCGGTGATGCAGACGATCAGCGGCACTTCGGCGTCGATCGCCTCGAGGATCGCATCGGCCGCGCCGGGCGGCGGCACGTAGATGACCGAGGCGTCCGCATCCGTCTGCGCGCGCGCCTCCTGCACCGTGTCGAACACCGGCAGGCCGAGATGGCTGGTGCCGCCCTTGCCCGGCGAGGTGCCGCCGACCAGCTTCGTCCCGTAAGCGATCGCCTGCTCCGAGTGGAACGTCCCCTGCTTCCCGGTGAAGCCCTGGGTGATGACTCTGGTTTCGGCATTTACGAGGATGCTCATTGGTCTTTCATTCCTTCGTCACGGTCCACGTCATCAAGAAGTCCGGATCCTTGACGACCTGCCCCGTACTACGGAGCCTGTATTCGCCTGGCGGTGCGCGCTGCAACGACCTCGCCTCGAACGGATAGTCTCTGACCTCGCCATCGTCGCACCTTATCCGTATCAACGCGTAAGTCTGTTGGTCCTCGATGCTGCCAACGCCGACAAATTGCTCCTGCGGTGGGGTTCCATCCGCGCCGAGGCAAGTGATCCCGAGGAGGATGACGGAGCCGTCGACCTCGGCAGGTTCGATCAGGTCAGGCGAGCGAAGCATCGATCCCCTTGCAGGCCTCCAGCAGCTCCCTCACCGCTTCCACGGAAACCTGAAAATTAGCTTTCGCCGTCTCGTCGAGCTGGATCTCGACGATCCGCTCGACGCCGCCGGCGCCGATCACCACCGGCACGCCGACATAGAGGTCGTCGACGCCGTACTGGCCGGTGAGGTGGGCGGCGGCCGGGAGGACGCGTTTCTTGTCCTTGAGAAAGGCCTCGGCCATCATGATCGCGCTGGTCGCCGGGGCGTAATAGGCCGAGCCGGTCTTGAGCAAAGCGACGATCTCGCCGCCGCCGCCGCGGGTGCGCTGGACGATGGCGTCGATCCGCTCCTGCGTCGACCAGCCCATCTTGATCAGGTCGGGGATCGGGATGCCGCCGACGGTCGAATAGGCCGGGACCGGCACCATCGTGTCGCCATGGCCGCCGAGCACGAAGGCGGTCACGTCCTCGACCGAGACGTTGAACTCCTCGGCGAGGAAATGGCGGAAGCGGGCGGAATCGAGCACCCCGGCCATGCCGACCACCCGGTCGTGGGGAAGGCCGGAAAATTCGCGCAGCGCCCAGACCATCGCGTCGAGCGGATTGGTGATGCAGATCACGAAGCTGTCCGGCGCATGCGCCTTGATGCCCTCGCCGACCGCCTTCATCACCTTCAGATTGATGCCGAGCAGATCGTCGCGGCTCATGCCGGGCTTGCGGGCGATGCCGGCGGTGACGATGCAGACGTCGGCGCCGGCGATCTCGGCATAATCATTGGTGCCGGTGAGCGTCACGTCATAACCTTCGACCGGGCCGGCCTGGGCGAGGTCGAGCGCCTTGCCCTGGGGAATGCCCTCGGCGACGTCGACGAGGACGATGTCCCCCATCTCCTTGATCGCCGCGAGGTGGGCGAGGGTGCCGCCGATCATGCCGGCGCCGATCAGCGCGATCTTCTTGCGAGCCATGGGGCTTTTTCCGAGCCTTTCTGCTTAATGCGGGGCGTGCTGCGGGAACAGCCGCGAGACGGGGGCCGCTTAGCCCCCCGGTTCCGGCGGAGCAACCGGTTCGGGCGTTTTTTGTATCCCGTGGCGTTTCCCGGCGAAAGCCGGGGTCCAGTGGCACGGCCGCAAGACTGGGCCCCGGCCTACGCCGGGGAACAGTTCGGCGTGCTTCTACTTCCCTGCCAGCATCGTCACCATGTCGACCCAATGATCGACATCGTCGTAGAGCGACCGGACCGGCAGGCGCTCGTCGCGGCCATGGGCGCGCTCGTCGTCGGGGACGATGCCCCAGCTGCCGTCGGTGCCGTAGACTGGGATGCCGGCGACGCGGAACGGGCGGGCGTCGCTGGCGCCGGTGCTCATCTCGGGCAGGATCGGCGAGTCCGGATGGCGCTTGTGGATGGCGGCGGTGTAGGCGGCGACCACGTCCGGCCTGAGCGGCGAGGCGAGCGCCATCGCCTGGTTGTCGGTGCGCTCGACGATCACCCCCGGATCGGCCGCCACCCGCTCCAGCTCGTCGCGCACCGCCGCCGGCTCCGTCCCCGGCATGATCCGGCAGTTGATCGTCGCCTGCGCCAGCTGCGGCAGCGCATTGTCGGCATGGCCGCCGAGCAGCCGCGTGGCGACGCAGCGGGTGCGGGTCAGGCCCACCGCGGTCGGATCGGCCTCGATCAGATCGGCCGCCGCGCCGTCATTGGGATTGGCGAGCCAGCGGCGCATCGCGTCGCCGAGCGGGCCCCTCTCGCCCTGCTGGCGGACGCCGAAATAGGCGCGGGTGGTCTCGTTGAGCATCGGCGTGAAGCGATGGGCTTCGAGCCGCTCCAGCGCATGGGCGAGCTGGTAGATGGCATTGTCCGGCCGCGGCTTCGAGCTGTGGCCGCCGCGGTTGCGGACGGTGAAGGTGTACATCGAAAAGGTCTTCTCGGCGGTCTGCAGGGTGAAGCCGAGCGGCCGGCCGTCCGGCGTGAAGCCGCCGCCGCCGCCATCCGAGTTGAGCGCGAAATCGGCATCGGTCCATTTGCGCCATTCGGTCGCGCCGAGCTGGGCGCCCCTGCCGCTGGTCTCCTCATCGCCGGTGAACAGGACGACGATGTCGCGGGTCGGCCTGAAGCCGGAGGCGCGCAGCTTGAGCAGGGCGGTGGTGACCGCCGTCACCCCTTCCTTGATGTCGCTGGTCCCGCGCCCGTAATAATAGCCGTCCTTCTCGATCAGCTTGAACGGATCGACCGACCAGTCCTCCGGCTTGGCTTCGACCACGTCCATATGCGCCATCAGCAGGATCGGCTTCTTCCCCGACGGCTTCGCCGCCGGCCAGCGCACGACCAGGGCCGCCGTGCGGTTGCCGGGATTGCCTTCATAGGGAAGGACGTGGATGTCGGATTCGGGCCAGCCGCCGGCGCGATACTGGTCGGCGAGCCATTGTGCGAGGACCGGCACCTGGCCTCGCCCCTCGACCGTGGGGATCTCGATCGCATGCTGGTAGATTTCGTGCGCTTTGGCCTGCCAGCGGTCGCCGGGGGCGGGGAGGGGCGTGGTCAGCGGCACGGGCGAAGCGGCGACTGCCGCCGTCGAGGCGAGGCCGAGGGCGAGAAGAAGAGCAAGGCGCATGAGAGGGAACCCCCGATGAAGAAGCGCGGAAGCTGGACCCGCCGGGCGCGGCCGGTCAAGCGGCTCAGCGTTCGCCATGGCCTTCGGCGAGATAGTCGGCCGACCGCATCTCCTCCAGCCGGCTGATCGTGCGCTGGAATTCGAACGCGCCGTCGCCTTGTTCGTAGAGACGCTCGGGCTCGGCGTCGGCGGCGGCGAGCAGTTTCACCTTATGCTCGTAGAGCAGGTCGATCAGGGTGACGAAGCGCGCCGCCTCGTTGCGGTTCTCCGGCCCCATCAGCGGGATGCCGACGATGAAGATCGTATGATAGCGCCGCGCGATGGCCAGATAGTCGGCGGCGCCCCGCGCCTCGCCGCACAAGCGCCGGAACGAGAAGACGGCGACGCCCTTCAGGCTCTTGGGCACGTGCAGCGTGCGGCCGCCGCCGACCGGGAGATCCTCGGACGGGACATGCGCCCGGTCCTCGGGCGGATAATCGGTGAGGCGGAAGAAGGCGGCGGAGAGAGCGGCGGTCGCTTCGGCGCCGTTGGGCACGTACCAGGTCGGAAAGCCGCCGAGCCGCTCCAGCCGGTAGTCGACCGGGCCGTTCAGCGGCACCACGTCCAGATCGCGCTCGACCAGGTCGATGAACGGGAGGAACAGCTCGCGGTTGAGGCCGCCCTGATAGAGGTCGCCGGGCGGCCGGTTGGAGGTGGTGATCACCGTCACCCCCGCCTCGAGCAGCTGCGCGAAGAGCCGGGACAGGATCATCGCATCGGCGCTGTTGTTGATCACCATCTCGTCGAAGGCGAGCAGCCGCGCCTCCTGCGCCAGCGCCAGCGCCAGCGGTGGGATCGGATCGCCCTCCTCCTTTTCCCGCTCGACGCGCAACCTCTCATGCACCTCCAGCATGAACTCGTTGAAATGGACGCGGCGCTTGCGGGGGATGGCGATCGCCTCGAAGGCGAGGTCCATCAGCATCGACTTGCCGCGGCCGACGCCGCCCCAGAGATAGGCGCCGCGGACGGGCCCGGGCTTTCGCCTGGCCAGGCGCGAGAGCAGGCCCGGCTTGCGCGCGAGCTCGCTTTCGATGCGGGCGAGCACCGCCACCGCTTTCTCCTGGTCGGAATCGGGCTTCAGCTCGCCCGCGGCGAGCAGCGCCCGGTAGCGCTCGGCGACCGCGCTCACCGGGGCGGCGAGGATTTGCGCAGCGTGCCCGAAAAGGCGGCGACGATCTCGTCCTCC
>JAXDOV010000016.1:0-12410 GCA_034668705.1 Sphingomonadales bacterium | reverse complement strand
GGCATCGAGGCTTTGCGCACCCTCAAGCGCGAAGGCGTCCAGCTCCACTCGCGCAAGCTGCGCAGCTTCGACGAGCCGCCCTTCCGGTGAGCGGCGGCGATGCCCTGGTGGAACGGGCGCGCAAGGCCGCGCTCGGCGCCTATGCGCCTTATTCCGGGTTCAGCGTCGGCTGCGCGGTCGAATCCGTGGACGGCGAGATCGCGATCGGCGCGAACATGGAGAATGCCTGCTATCGCCTCGGCATCTGCGCCGAGATCGCTGCGCTGACCGCGGCCCAGCAGGCCTTCGGCCTCGACCGGATCGCCCGCATCGCGGTGAGCGGCGGCCATGTCGCGGAGGGCGCGCTCGGCGGCGCGATGTTGGTGACCTCCTGCGGCGGCTGCCGCCAGTCGATCCTGGAGGCGGCGCAGCTGTCCGGCCGCGACATCGAGATCGTCTCCGCCAATGGCGACGGCAGCGAGACGCGGGTCGATCGAATCTCCGCCCTGCTCCCCCACGGCTTCGGCCCGGCCAATCTGAAGGACGCGGCGGACCAATAGTCCTCCCTGCGGCGCAGCCGTGGGGAGGGGGACCATGCGTAGCATGGTGGAGGGGCAATCCGACTCAGCAAGCCCCTCCACCGCCTTTCAGGCGGTCCCCCTCCCCATCGCTGCGCGACAGGGAGGACTATCCTTCAGGCCAGCTTGATCTCGCGCAGCCGCTCGAGGAGGAAATCATGGGCGGTGATCGGCGCGGGATAGAGGTCGGGCCGCTCGGGCGTGATGCAGTCCGGCAGCGTCTCGATCAGGAAATCCGGCCGGAAATGGAGGAAGAAGGGCATCGAGTAGCGCGAATGGCCGCGCCGCTCGGGCGGCGGGTTGACCACGCGGTGGGTGGTCGAGCGCAGCACATTGTTGGTCAGGCGCTGCAGCATGTCGCCGATGTTGACCGCGAGCTCGCCCGGCTTCGGCGTCACCGGCAACCAGTTGCCGTCGCGGTCGAGCAGCTGGAGGCCGGCTTCCTCGGCGCCGAGCAAAAGGGTGATGGTGTTGATATCCTCATGCGCGCCGGCGCGGACATTGGGGCCGTCGCCGGGGATGGGCGGGTAATGGAGCAGGCGCAGCACGCTGTTGCCGTCGCGAACCGTGTCCGCGAAATAATCCGGAGCGAGGCCGAGATAGCGGGCGATCGCCTCCAGGATCCGCAGGCCGGTCCGGTCGAAGGCGGCGAACAGCGCGAGGAAGGTGTCGTGGAACGACGCGATCTCTTCGGGCCAGACGTTCGGCGCCATCAGCGCGCCATAGGGATGGCCCGGCGGCAGCTCGCGGCCGACGTGCCAGAATTCCTTGAGGTCGTAGGCGGTCGCCCCCTTGGCGGTCTCGATGCCGAACGGCGTATAGCCGCGGGCGCCGCCGCCGCCGGGAATCTTGTAGCCGCGCTTCACCTCGTCGGGCAGGGCGAAAAAGGCCTTCGCCTTCTCCTCCGCTCGGGCGATCAGATCTACGGGAATGCCGTGATCGGCGATGATCGCGAAGCCGTAGCGCTCGAACGATTCGCCTAGCTCGCGGGCGAAACCCTCGGGATCGGCGTCGGAAGCCGTCAGCGAAACGGACGCGACGGAGCGAGTCTGGGTCAGAATATCCATGGCCGCAGGTTAGTCCCGCCGGCCGCGGAAGCCAAGAATGCAGGTTGCGCTAGGCCGGCAACAGCAGGCCGGCCAGCGCGGCGCTCATCAGATTGGCGAGCGAGCCGGCGATCAGCGCCTTGATGCCGAGCCGGGCGATCACCGGCCGCTGATTGGGGGCGAGGCCGCCGGTCACCGCCATCTGGATCGCGATCGAGCTGAAATTGGCGAAGCCGCACAAGGCGAAGGTGATGATGGCGACGCTGCGCGGGCTGAGCTGCCCCGCCTGCATCTTGCCGAGATCGATGAAGGCGACGAACTCGTTGAGCACGATCTTGGTGCCGAACAGGCCGCCCGCCGTCCCCGCCTCGTTCCAGGGGATGCCGATCAGGAACATGATCGGCCGGAAGATCGTGCCGACGATGCGCTGGAAGCTGAGATCCGGGATGCCGACCCAATTGCCGAGGCCGCCGAGCAGGCCGTTGGCGAGCGCGACCAGGGCGACGAAGGCGAGCACCATCGCGCCCACCGCGACGGCGAGGCGGACGCCGGTCTGCGCGCCCTGGGCGGCGGCCATGATGATATTGGCCGGCCGCTCGCCTTCCTCGAAGGTCTCGGCGACGTCGATCTGCTGCTGCTCGGGGGCCGCGCCTTCGAGCGGCAGCTCGTCGGGCGCCCGCGGCTCGTCCGGCATGATGATCTTGGCCATGAGGATGCCGCCGGGCGCCGACATGAAGGCGGCGGCGAGCAGGAAAGGCAGGGCCTGCGGACCGAGCAGCTGCGCATAAGCGAGCAGGATGGTGCCGGCGACGCCGGCCATGCCGACGGTCATCACGGTGAAGAGCTGGGGGGGCGGCAGCGCCGCGAGATAGGGGCGGACGACGAGCGGCGATTCGCTCTGGCCGACGAAGATGTTCGCCGCCGCGCTCAGCGATTCGACCCGGCCGATGCCGGTGATCCAGCCGATCGCGCCGCCGACCCAGCGGACGATCCGCTGCATCACGCCGAGATAGTAAAGGATGGCGACGATCGAGGCGAAGAAGATGATCACCGGCAGCGCGCCGAGGGCGAAGGTGTGGGCGAGCGGGTTGGTCGCGGCCGGACCGAACAGGAATTCGGTGCCCTTATTCGCATAGCCGAGCAGGTTGGAGACGCCGCCTGCCATCTCGGCAATGCCGGCCTTGCCCCAGCTCGTATAGAGCACCAGCACCGCGATCCCCGCCTGCAAAGCGAAGGCGGCGCCGACCACCCTGAGGCGGATCGCGCGGCGGTTCGACGAAAGCAGGACGGCAAGGGCCAGGATCACGATTATGCCGGCCAGGCCCATCAAGATGCGATTCATTCCCCCCGCGCCCCCTTATTCCCTCACCAGACCATCTTCTTTTCGGCGGAAGCGGCCGCCGCGTCCAGCTTGTCGATCGCCGCGCCGATCCCGTCGGCCACCAGCAGCTGCGCGCGCCGCGCCGGCGACATGAAGCCGCTCGCGGTCGTGTGGTCGAGGAAGCCGAGCAGGCCGTCCCAGAAGCCGGCGACGTTGAGCAGGCAGAAGGGCTTGGCGTGATAGCCGAGCGCGTTCCAGGTCCAGGCCTCGAACAATTCGTCGAACGTGCCGATGCCGCCCGGCAGCGCGACGAAGGCGTCGGTCAGCTCGGTCATCTTCGCCTTGCGTTCGTGCATGGTGTCGACGACGTGGATCTCGGTGAGGCCGGTATGGGCGACCTCGAGGTCGATCAGGGCCTGCGGGATCACGCCATGGGCCTCGCCGCCGGCGGCCAGCACCGCGTCGGCGACGATCCCCATCAGGCCGAGCCGGCCGCCGCCATAGACCAGGCCGATGCCGCGCCGCGCCATCTCCTCGCCCGTCGCCCGCGCGGCGTCGGCGAAAGCAGGATCGGCGCCCGGGCTGGAGCCGCAATAAACAGCGAGGCGCTTCATTCGGTTTCGATCAGCTTGCCGAGATCCGCTTCCGGGCGGGCGCCGAAATGGGAGATGATCTCGGCGGCGGCGATCGATCCGAGGCGCAGGCTCTCCTCCAGCGATTTGCCGCGCGCCCGGCCGACGAGGAAGCCGGCGGCGAACAGGTCGCCGGCACCGGTCGTGTCGACGATGCTGCGGCCGATGCGGGCGATCGGCACCGACACCCTCCGGCCCCTTTCGACCGCCAGCGCGCCGTCCGCGCCGCAGGTGACGACGAGCAGGGGCACCTTGGCCTGGATCGCCGCCACCGCCGCGTCGCGCGAGGCGAGGCCGGCCAGCTCGCCGATCTCCGCCTCATTGGCGAAGAGGATGTCGATCTGCCCCTGGTCGAGCATCGCCAACAGCTCCGGCCGGTGCGGCTTGATGCAGGCGATGTCGGAAAGGGTGAAGGCGATTTCGCGGCCGGCGCCGCGGGCGATGCCGATCGCCTCCATCATCGCCGCGCGCGGGCCTGCGGAGCGCCAGAGATAGGCTTCGAGATAGAGGATCGCCGCGCCCCTGATCTGCTCGGGATCGAGCGCGTCGGCGGAAAGCTGGTGGGCGGCGCCGCGGAAGGTGTTCATCGTCCGCTGCGCGTCCGGGGTGACGAGGATCAGGCAGCGGCCGGTCGGCTCGCCGCCGGCCATGGGCGGGGTCAGGAACTCGACGCCGAGCGCGCTGATGTCGTGGGTGAAGATCTCGCCCAATTGGTCGTCGGCGACCTGGCCGACGAAGCCGGCACGGCCGCCCATCGCCGCGATCCCGGCCATGGTGTTCGCCGCCGAGCCGCCGCTGGTCTCGCGCGCCTGGCTCATCTTCGCGTAGAGCCGGGTCGCGCCTTCGGCGTCGAGCACCTGCATAGAGCCTTTGACCAGCCCCTCTTCGGCGAGGAAATCGTTGTCGGCGGTGGCGATCACGTCGACCACCGCGTCGCCGATCGCGAGAACGTCCAGACGAATGTCAGTCACCGGCCGCTTGATGGCCGGGAATGATGGCGACGGAAAGCCCTTTTTGCGGACGCGGAAAGCCGTTACGCAGCCATCATGCAGACCGCCGCCGCTCCGGACATACCCCGTTCGCTCTTCGTCTATTCGATCTTCTACGGCGGCATGGTCTGCATCGCCGGCGTGCTCGGCGCGAAGCAGGTGGCGCTCGGGCCGCTCGCGGTCGAGGCCGGCATCTTCGGCTTCATCCTGCTCGTCGTGCTGGCCAGCACGATCGCCGAGCTGCACGGCCGCGCCACCGCCGACCGGCTGGTCCGGTTCGGCTTCGTGCCGCTGATCGTATCGATGATCCTGATCCGCATCGTGCTCGTGCTGCCGACGGACCCGGGCATGTTCGAGCCGGCCAAGGCGGCCTTTCCGATCATCCTCGGCCAGGGCGCGCGGATGATGCTCGCCGGCCTCATCGCCTACGGCACGTCGCAGACGCTCAACGTGCTGATCTTCTCGAAGCTCGCCGGCAGCGAGGGCAGCCGGCTGCTCTGGCTGCGGGCGATGGTGGCGAGCGTCGCGTCGCAGATCGTCGACACCCTGCTGTTCATCTCGATCTCCTTTTACGGCGAGCGGCCGATTCTCGATCTGATGCTCGGCCAGATGCTCGCCAAGATCGTGCTGTCGGTCGTGCTGGTGCCGGCGCTCATCTACTTCTTCGTCGGCCTCGGCCGCCGTCTCGACGCCCGCGGCTGAACGCCGGAGCCGGGAGGGTGAGCGAGGACGAGACAAAGCAGGGCTCCGGAGAAAGCGGGCCGGGCGTCGCCGTCCAGGAAGCGGCCACCGAGCCGCAGCCGCCGCCGGTCGCCGCCGACCAGACCGCGATCGGCGTCTCGCGCGGCTTCGGCTCCTGGCTGGGGCGGATGGGCTGCAGCCTCGCCTTCACCTCCTACCAGACCGGGCAGCTTTTCCTCGTCGGCATGCTGCCGGAAGGGCGGGTCTCCTTCCACCAGCAGAATTACGTGCGGGCGATGGGCATCCACGCCGCGCCGCAGCGCCTCTATCTCGCCTCCTTGTTCCAGATCTGGCGGCTCGAGAACACGCTGGCGCCGCACGAGCGGGCGAATCGCGATTTCGACCGGCTCTACGTGCCGCGCAACGCCCAGACGACCGGCGACGTCGACGCGCATGAGCTGGCGGTCGACCGCGGCGGCCGGGTGATCTTCGTCAACACCAAATATAGCTGCCTGGCGACGCTCAGCCTCACCCACGGCTTCAAGCCCTTGTGGAAGCCGCCCTTCATTTCGCGCCTCGCCGCCGAGGACCGCTGCCACCTCAACGGCCTGGCCATGGCCGACGGCCTGCCGGCCTATGTCACCGCGGTCAGCCGCTCCGACATGATCAACGGCTGGCGCGACCGCCGGCACGAAGGCGGCGTGCTGGTCGACCTCCGCACCGACCGCATCGTCACCGACCAATTGTCGATGCCGCACAGCCCGCGGGTCGGGCCGCGCGGCGCCGTCTGGCTGCTCGATTCGGGCCGCGGCATGATCGCGCGCGTCGATCCGGAAACCGGCCGCAAGGAGGATGTCGCTTTCTGCCCCGGCTTCATGCGCGGCCTCGCTCTGGTCGGCGGCTATGCGGTGGTGACGGTGTCGCTGCCCCGCGACGGCGCCTTTGCCGGCCTCGCCCTGCAGGACGAGCTTCGCGCCCGCGACGGCGAGCCCTGGTGCGGGCTCTGCGTCGTCGACCTCAAGCATGGCGACATCGTCGAATGGATCCGGCTCACCGGCGCGATCAAGGAGCTGTTCGACGTCGCGGTCATTCCCGACACCCATTGCCCGATGGCGCTCGGCATCGCCTCGCCCGACATCCAGGGCCTGATCACCTTCGAGCCGGAATTCGGGCCGCTGATGCCGGCTTAGGCCGTCCTGTCGTCCAGCCGGTAATGGTCGAACCAGGCGGCGCGGACCTGGCGTCCGTCGGTCGTATAGCCGATCAGGGCGAGGTCCGATTCCGGCCAGACCGGCAGCCGGGCGAAATCCCCCCATTCCGCGGTTTCGACGAAGGCGAGGCCGCCGGCGAGCTTCTCTTCGGGATGGTCGAGCGCCCAGCGCTCCAGCACCTGCCGGCTCGGCACGGCGAGGGCGAGCTGGGCGCGGCTGCGGCGATGCGCGGGATCGGTGGCGCCGCGCAGCACGGCGAAGCGGGCGCGCAGATGCTCGAACCATTCGATCGTCGCGGTCGAGACCGCGATCAGCCGGCCGTCGCGATAGGCGGCCGCGATCAGCTCCTTGGCCCTCTGCTCGGGCGCGGCGTCGGGTGGAAGCAAAGCGAGCCGCTTCCAGAACTCGATCGCATCCGCCTCGATCTGCGGATCGTCGCGGCGCCACGCCGCGCGGATTTCGAGCCCGTCCGGGGCGGCGGGCGAGGAATCGGGTGCGGCGGGCTCTGTCATGTCCTGCTCAATCCAGCCGGTAGTGGCGGAACCAGGAGATGCGGATCTGGCGCCCGTCCGGCGTATAGCCGGCGAGGCGGAGGCCCGTGCCCGGCCAGAACGGCACCCGGCCAAGGCCGGCAAGCTCGCGGCTCTCGAGGATGGCGGCGATGCCGGCCATCTTCTCCGCGGGATGGTCGGCGGCCCAGCGCTCCAGATGGTCGCGCGCATAATAAGCCATGGTCGCGGCGGCGTGGCCGCGGCGGGCTTCCGGAGCGACCGAGGAACGCAGCATGAAGAAACGCGCGCGGAGGAGCTCGAGCGGTACGGCCCTGGCGCTCAGCACGCCGATCAGGCTGCCGTCCCTGTAGCAGCCGGCGACCAGCTCCTTCGCCCGCGTCTCCGGCGGGGTGTCGGCGGGGAGGTTGCCGAGCCGCCGCCAGTAATCGATCGCGTCGGCTTCGAGCTGCGCGTCGCCGAGGCGCCAGCCGGGACGCATGTCGAGGTCCGTCGCAGGCTCGACCAGGCGCTGCGGCGGCGTCCGGACCGGATCGCCCTGCTTAGGGTCCGGACCCATTACCGGCAACGGCCATGACGAGGCGGAGAGGCGGTCAGGGCCAGGCGCGAGGAGGGAGCGATGCTCGACGCAGCGTGACCGACGAGCAACGCCGCCATGGCCGTCTCTCCGCCTCGCCGCTTGCGGTCGCCCGGAGAAGGGCGATCCTGACCATTGCCGGTAATGGGTCCGGACCCTAGGCATGGCGCCATGGGACGAAAGGGGGCGATCGGGGGGGCGATGCTTCGGCTGGCGCGGGCGTCGCTCCTGCTGCTGATCTTCTCGCTCGGCCTGCCGCTGGCGGGGCTGAGCTCGGTCCACCGCTTCCTGCCCGGCAATTATTTCGGCGTGATGGCGACGGACGCCCTGTTCCTTCTCGCCGCGGCCGCCGCCGGCCTCGCCTGGCTGACGGGCGCGCTCCGCCTGAAATGGCATCCCTTCTTCCGGCTGCTGCTCTTCTATTTCGCGGCGATGGCGCTCTCGGCGATCTTCTCCGAGGCGCCGCGGCACAGCGCCGTCAAGCTCGCCGGCGAGGCCTATCTGCTCGCCTTGCCATTCCTCATCTATCAATTGCTGGACGGCGCCGCCGACCTCCGCCGCGCGGTGGCCGCGTGGCTCGCCGGAACGCTGCCGGTCCTGCTGGCCGGGCTCGTCGCCCTGATCCTGTTCTACACCGACCGTGCCAGCCCTCTGCTCCAGCAGCTGCTCTATGTCTCGGGCTCGCTCCCCGCCGGCGATTATCCGCGCTTCCAGCTCACCTTCTTCAACGCCAATTTGCTCTGCAATTATCTCTCGGTCGGGGCGATGCTGCTGCTGGCGGCGGGACGGACCGGGCTGGTCCGGCCGGGCTTGGCGCTGGCGGCGCTGGCGCTGCTGCTCGGCTGCGCCCTCTTCACCCTGTCGCCGGGCCTGGGCGCCATCACCCTCGGCCTCGGCCTCTGGGCCTGGAGCGCGCAGCGCGACCGGTCGCCGGCTTTGGCTGGGGCCGCGCTCGCCGCGGGGCTGGCCGCGGCCGCCCTCTTCCTTCTCGCCATCCTGCCCGCCTTCCAGCTCCACCCGACCGCACCGTTCACGGTCGAGCTGTTCGGCCGCACGATCGCGCCGGGGCCGCGGGTGATGACCTGGATGGGCGCATGGCGGACCTTCCTCGACCATCCCCTGCTCGGCCGCGGCGTCGGCCTCGACGCCTGCCATGTCTGGTACCAGCCGCCGGCGGCGCCGCGCGGCCTGCTGCGCGACGCCCACAATATCTTCCTCAACGTCGCCGCCCAGGAAGGGATCGCCGGCCTCGCCGCGATCGTCGCGATCCTCGCCTTCATCGTCCGCCGCACCCGGCCATTGCGCCTCGACACCGACATGGACGTGTTCCGCGTCGCCACCGGCCTCGCGCTGATCGGCGGGCTTCTCTATCAGGGCCTCTCCGGCTCGTTCGAGGATGCGCGCTTCCTCTGGGCGCTCACCGGCCTGTTCCTGGTCAGCCTCAAAGGCGCCGACGAGTCGCCGGTGCCCGCAGAGGATTTTTCGACCAACGGTCGTCCCGTTTCTGCAAACGGCACGGAACGGCCAAGATTCGAAAGCGGAACCGGCTAAGAAGCTTCATGGAAAACGGCCAGAGCCAGTCCGCCCGCGGGCGTTTCGCCGATCTGCCGCTCGCCTTCGCGTCGATCGGCGGCTTCTGGTTCTTCTATTTCATCACCATCGTGATCCGTACCGGCCTGCTGGAGGGCAATTACGCCGGCATTCCGCGCCGGTCGCTCGGCTGCCTGCTCGGCATCGCCCTCACCCTGCTGGTCTGGCTGGTGCTGAGCCGGGCGGCGCGCGAGACGTTGCGCGTGCAGGTGATCGCCGCCGCTTTGGCCTGCCTCCCGGCCGCGGCCGTCTTCGCCACCTTCAACCTCGCTTTCTACATCTACCAACCGCTCGCCAGCGGGCCGATGACCGAGAAAGGAGCGAACGGCGTCACCCTGCAACGCCTGCCCAATGGCGAGTACCGCCTCCAGCACCCCGGGAGCGCGCCGGTGGTCGTGGTACGAATGCCGAGCATCCGCGAAATCACCATGGAGCAGGCGCCGCGCATGATCGCGGAAGGCATGGTCACCTGGTATTTCTTCTTCGCCGCCTGGTCGAGCTTCTATCTGGCGATGAGCTCGGCCCGGCAGCTCCACGCCTCGGAGCGCCGCGAGGCCGCCGCCCGGCGGGAGGCCCAGGCCGCCCAGCTCCGCGCCTTGCGCTACCAGGTCAATCCGCATTTCCTGTTCAACACCCTGAACTCGCTCTCGTCGCTGGTGATGGGCCGGCACCCGGACGAGGCCGAGACGATGATCGTCAATCTCTCGACCTTCTTCCGGACCAGCCTGTCCATCGACCCCACGGAAGACATCACGCTGGCGCAGGAGATCGAATTCCAGAAACTCTATCTCGACATCGAGCAGGTTCGCTTCCCGAACCGGCTGCGGGTCCGGATCGAGGTTCCGGACGATCTGTGGGCGGCGAAGGTGCCGCCGCTGATCCTCCAGCCGATCGTCGAGAATGCGATCAAGCACGGCGTCGCGCGGACGTCGGAGCCGGTCACCCTGACCATCGCCGCGCGGGAGGAGGATGCGAAGCTCCTCCTCAACGTCGAGAACGACCGCGGGCCGGACGTGCCGCACCCGCATGAGAGCGGCCGCGCCGGCGTCGGCCTCACCAATGTCTGCGAGCGTCTCGCCGCCCGCTTCGGGCCCGAGGGCGAGTGCGAGCATGGGCCGCTGCCCGGCGGCGGCTATCGCGTCACCCTGATCATGCCGCTCGACGCCGATGGCTGAGCCGCTCCGAATCCTCGTCGTCGACGACGAGCCGCTGGCGATCGAACGGCTGCAGCTGCTGCTCGCGCGGATGGAGGATGTGACGCTGGCCGGCACCGCGCTCGAGGGCGCCGCCGCGCTTCGCCTGGTCGAGGCGACCGCGCCGGATGCGATCCTGCTCGATATCGCCATGCCCGGCATGGACGGGATCGACGTCGCCCGGGCGCTGGCCAGGGTGCCGAAGCCGCCGGTCGTGATCTTCGTCACCGCCTTCGACACCTTCGCGGTGGCGGCGTTCGACGTCGAGGCGGTCGATTACGTGATGAAGCCGGTGGCGGCGGAACGGCTCGCCCGCGCCGTCGAGCGGGCGCGCGAGCGCCTCGCCCGCCGCGGCGACGAGCCGGCGCCCGAAGGCCGCGGCTCGAAGCATCTCGAGGAATTCTGGGTGTCGGAAGCGCGCGGGCTGGTCCGGCTCGCCGCCGCCGACGTCGACCGGGTCAGTGCCGAGCGCGACTATATGCGGCTCCATGTCGGCCGCAGGAGCTGGCTGATCAATCACACCATCGCCCGGCTCGAGGAGGAGCTGGATCCCGACCGCTTCGTCCGCCTCCACCGCTCGGCGATGGTGCGGCGCGACTTCGTCGCCGGCCTGCGCCGGGACGAAACCGGGCGCTGGTACGCCCAGCTCGCCGACGGCAACGAGCAGAAGGTCGGCCGGCTCTACCTCCACAATGCGAAAGGCCTCGCCGGCCGCTGAAGCGTTGCGCGGGAACGCGGCAACAAATGACGGAGCAGGCTGCGATCAACCTGATCGCAGCCTGCTCGAGGGGTCAGCGCCCGGCAAATCCGGTTAGCCGTGATCGCGCCTCAATCGGTGGTGAGCGCGGCGGGGGTGCCGCTGGTGC
Source organism: Sphingomonadales bacterium (assembly GCA_034668705.1). GTDB lineage: Bacteria > Pseudomonadota > Alphaproteobacteria > Sphingomonadales > Sphingomonadaceae > Allosphingosinicella. The sequence continues at coordinate 1,238 of JAXDOV010000016.1, read as the reverse complement.
CGCGCAGGGCGACCTGCACGTCGGACGTGGCGCGGGCCATGGCGCTCTTCTCGCAGGCCATCGTCTGGCGATGGATGCGCAGGTCGTTGCCCTGGTCCGGGCCGCAGACGGTGCGGGCGGCGGCGCGCAGACGATGATCGAGGCGGGCGGCGTCGGCCGGATTGGAAAGGTCCAGGCCGGCGATGGAGACCGCGGCGCGATCCTCATTCTGGGCCGAAGCGGGCGTCGCGAAGGCTAAGGCCGCGGCCGCCACGGCGGTGGCGCCGAGCAGCGAGACGATACGAGTGAACATGACCTGGTCCTTTGAGTTCGAATGCGAGGTGCGGCGCAGGAATCTTCCTCGGGGATGAAGCAAGGTCGGCTTCCTGCGTCGCTGAAATCGGGATAGGCGGCGGCCGGCCGCGGCGCCCGCGCGGTTCGACACGGGGCCGAAATCTTTCTGCGAAAGGCGGGAAGCGGCGACGAAAGGCGGTTTGCCGTCGACGAGCCTCGGCTCCCACGCGGGAAAGGAAGCGGGCCTGCTTCGTTGGTGCGGCATAATCGGGAGACGGACGATGCGCAGCAATGAACAGGTGCGGATTGCCCCCGGCAATCCGCAGTCATGCCGGGGGCATGACGGCCTGTTCATTGGCGGCGGCAAGAGCAGCAACAATCGCGGCGATCCGACGCTGGAGGAGCATGAACGCGCCCGCGGCCGTTCGGGCGAGGCGATCCAAGGCGAGAAGAAGGTGGCGGGCGCGCCCGACCGCCAGAGCGCAAGGAAGCGGCAGTCGAGCTGAGCCTGCGGCGCGTCGACCATATGCGACGACGCTTTCACGCACGCGTCATGCCGGGCTTGATCCGGCATCCACCTTTCCCTGCGGCATCGACCAGGTAGACCCCGGATCAAGTCCGGGTGACGCGCGAGGCGATCACTCTAATAGAGCCCCACGGGAAAACCGGGCGAAAGCGCCAGTTCGCCCGATCTCCTTACGGCCCCATTTCGTGGACGTGCTGGACTACCCGGTGGCGGAGCTGGCCGCCGAAGCCGAGCGCCAGGGCCAGCCTGTCGTCCCAGCCATAAGGATCGGGCCGGAAGACGATGCGGCCGCCGTCGAGATAGACGCTGTGATAGAGCAGGCGCACCGGAATCGCCTTGGGCAGCGCGATATTGGTCTCCTCGCCGCTCGCCTGCGCCTGCTCGAACTGGGTGCGCACGCCCTGCTCGTCCGCCAGCATCCGCGCGAAGCCCAGCGCGT
>JAXDOV010000015.1:0-17043 GCA_034668705.1 Sphingomonadales bacterium | reverse complement strand
TCGTGGTGTCGATGCGGATTTCGGGCTGCTCGGGCGGCTCATAGGGGGAGCCGATGCCGGTGAAATTGGGGATGCGGCCGTCGCGCGCCTTGGCGTAGAGGCCCTTGGGGTCGCGCCGCTCCGCCTCCGCCAGCGGCACGTCGACGAAAATCTCGACGAACTCGCCTTCGGGCAGCATCGCCCGCACCATCCGCCGCTCGGCGCGGAACGGGCTGATGAAGGCGGCGAGGACGATCAGCCCGGCGTCGAGCATCAGCCGCGCCGTCTCGCCGACGCGGCGGATATTCTCGGCGCGGTCGGCGTCGGTGAAGCCGAGGTCGCGGTTGAGGCCGAGCCGGACATTGTCGCCGTCGAGCATGAAGCTATGGCGGCCGCGGGCGAGCAGCTTCTTCTCGACGAGATTGGCGATGGTCGACTTGCCGGCGCCGGAGAGGCCGGTGAACCAGAGCAGCCGCGGCTGCTGCCCCTTGAGCGCTGCCCGCGCCTCGCGGGTCACGTCCAGCTCCTGGGCATGGATGTTCTGCGAACGGCGCAAGGCATAGCGGATCAGGCCGGCCGCGACCGTGTCGTTGGTCACCCGGTCGATCAGGATGAAGCCGCCGAGGTCGCGATTCTCCGCATAAGGCGCGAAGACCAGGGGCCGGTCGGTCCAGAGGTCGGCGACGCCGATGCCGTTCAGCGCCAGCGTCCGCACCGCGACATGCTCGAAGCTGGTGACGTCGAACTCGTATTTGGGCGGCTGGATGGTGGCGAGCGCGTTCTGGGCGCCGAGCTTCAGCGCATATTGGCGGCCCGGGACCAGCTCCTCCTCCGCCATCCAGATCAGGGTCGCCTCGAACTGGTCGGCCACTTCGGGAAGCGGCTCGGCGGCGACGACGTCGCCGCGCGAGCAGTCCACCTCGCGGTCGAAGACGAGGGTCACCGACTGGCCCGCCGAGGCTTCCTCCACCTCGTCGAAGCCGTTGAGGATGCGCTCCACCTTCGCTGCAGTGGCCGCGGGCATGACCCGCACCGCGTCGCCGCGGCGGATCGTGCCGGCGGCGGCGAGGCCGGCAAAGCCGCGGAAATCCTGGTCCGGCCGGCTCACCGACTGGACCGGCAGGCGGAACGGCGCTTTCGCGCTCTCATCCTCCTCCGGCGCGACATTCTCCAGCAGCTCGATCAGGGTCGGGCCGTCATACCAGGGCGTCCGCGCCGAGCGCGTCGTCACATTGTCGCCGGCCAAGGCGGAGACGGGGATGGCGGTGAAATCCTCGGCCACGTCGCGGAAATCGGCGACGAAGCGGTCATATTCCGCCTGGTCGTAGCCGATCAGGTCCATCTTGTTGACCAGCAGCACCAGCCGGCGGACGCCGAGCAGGCGGCAGAGGAAGGCGTGGCGGCGGGTCTGGATCAGCACGCCCTTGCGCGCGTCGAGCAGGATCAGAGCGAGGTCGGCGGTCGAGGCGCCGGTGACGAGGTTGCGCGTATATTGCTCGTGGCCGGGAGCATCGGCGACGATGAACTTGCGCTTGTCGGTCGCGAAGAAGCGGTAGGCGACGTCGATCGTGATCCCCTGCTCGCGTTCCGCCTCGAGCCCGTCGACCAGCCGCGAGAGATCGCCCTCGACCAGGGCCAGCTCGTCCTCGAAGGCTGAGCCGGTCTCGTAGAGCAGCCGGCCGAGCAGGCTCGACTTGCCGTCGTCGACCGAGCCGCAGGTGATGAGGCGGAGGAGTGATTTTTCCATTATTCCCCCGTCACCCCGGCGGAGGCCGGGGTCCCAGGCCGCTTCAGCCGCCCGCGTCTGATTCTCGCCGAGATCCCGGCCTCCGCCGGGATGACATGATTGCAAACAATCATGTCAGAAATAGCCCTCGCGCTTCTTGCGCTCCATCGAGGCGGCGCCGTCGCGGTCGATCAGCCGCCCCTGCCGCTCCGACAGGCGATCGCGGCGCATCTCGTCGATCAGCGCGGGGATCGTCCTCGCCGCGCTCTCGACCGCGCCCGACAAGGGATAGCAGCCGAGCGTCCGGAACCGCACCGACCGCGCCTCCACCTGTTCGCCGGGGCGGAGCTTCAGCCGCTCGTCGTCGACCATCAGGAGATTGCCGTCGCGCGCGATCACCGGCCGCGGTGCGGCGAAATAGAGCGCCGACACCTCGATCCCCTCCGCCTCGACATAGTGCCAGACGTCGAGCTCGGTCCAGTTGGACATCGGGAAGATGCGGAAGCTTTCGCCTTTCGCCTTGCGCGCATTGTACAGCCGCCAGAGCTCGGGCCGCTGCCGCTTCGGGTCCCAGCGATGGCCGGCCGAGCGGAAGGAGAAGATCCGCTCCTTGGCGCGCACCCTCTCCTCGTCGCGCCGGGCGCCGCCGAACGCCGCGTCGAAGCCGTGCCGGTCGAGCGCCTGCTTCAGCCCGTCGGTCTTCCATGCCTGGGTGTGGAGCGAGGAGCCGTGGTCGATCGGGTTGATGCCGCGCGCCTCCGCCTCGGGGTTGCGATGGACGATCAGCTCCATGCCGGCCGCGGCGGCGGCGCGGTCGCGAAGCGCGTACATGTCGCGGAACTTCCACATCGTGTCGACGTGGAGCAGGGGAAAAGGCGGCACCGCCGGGTGGAAGGCCTTGCGGGCGAGGTGGAGCAGCACCGAGCTGTCCTTGCCCGCCGAATAGAGCATCACCGGCCTCTCCGTCTCCGCCACCGCCTCGCGCAGGATGTGGATCGCCTCGGCTTCGAGCCGCTGGAGATGGGAGAGCGCCATGAGGGTTTCTCTTAATCAGGCGCCGGCCGGTTGCAACTTCGCGGCCGCCTGGCCATGTCGCGGCGATGACCGAACCTCCGCTCAGGGCCGTGATCATCCCGGTGACGCCGCTCCAGCAGAATTGCTGCCTCATCTGGTGCACGAAGACGATGCGGGGCGCCTTCACCGATCCCGGCGGCGACCTCGACCGGCTCAAGGCGGCCGCGGCGAGCCAGAAGGTCGCGGTCGAGAAGATCCTGCTCACCCACGGCCATATCGACCATTGCGGCTCGGCCAAGATCCTCGCCGACGAGCTGGGCGTGGAGATCGAGGGGCCGCACGAGGCGGATCGTTTCTGGATCGACCGGCTCGAGGAGGATGGCCGCGCCTACGGCATCAGCGGCAGAAGCTTCGAATCGGACCGCTGGCTCGACAATGGCGACCAGGTCACGGTCGGCGAGCTGGTGCTCGACGTCTATCATTGCCCCGGCCACACGCCCGGCCATGTCGTCTTCCACCATCCGCCTTCGAAGCTGGCGATCGTCGGCGACGTGCTGTTCCGGGGCTCGATCGGCCGCACCGATTTCCCGATGGGCAATCACCAGGACCTGATCGACGCGATCACCGGCCGGCTGTGGCCGCTCGGCGCCGATACCAGTTTCGTGCCCGGCCACGGCCCGGTCAGCACCTTCGGCGCCGAGCGCCGGTCGAACCCGTTCGTCGCCGATCAGGTGCTGGAGCCCGATCGTTGAGGTCGAAGCGCGTCGCGCTTCGGCCGATGACGTTGAATCAGGCTCCGTTCAAATGGTAGAGCGCGCCTGAGCCGCGGCGGCGAAGGTCGGATGCGTCGTCGGATGCATCCGGTCCAGCCGGTCCTGATAGACGAGGAGGATCGCATAGCCGGTGAAGACGAGCATGATGAGAGCGGTCGCGATCATGCCGATCGAGCGCAGCCTGCTGGGGGGAGGCCGGTCCATGCCGAAAGCGTGGAGGATGCGGGCGAGAATGAAGAGCGAGGCCAGCACCCACAGCCATAGCGGCTGCCCCCGCGCGAGCTCGATCAGGGTGAGGAGGATGAGGAAGAAGGGAGCCCATTCCACGAAATTGGCCTGCGCCCGCATCCGCGCGATCAGCGGTTCGGCCCCGCCGTCGCCGATCGACACCCGGTGCACGACCCGCATCCGGCTGACCCTCCCGCCGAGCCAGATGTTGAGCAGGGTCGAGGCGGCCGCCATGGTCAGCGTCATCGGCAGAATCATGGTTTCGCTCCCCTGTGCAGGCGCCGGTTGTACGACGGCCGCAGGCGCTTGCAACAGTGGACGAAATCGCTATAGCGGCCCGGCTCGAAAAGAGCGGGCACACGGCCGCCATGGCCCGCGGCCGATCCGGCCGTTGATCATAGGCACCGCGCCCGCCACATCACGAACCCCAGTTGAACAGGTGCCAGGATGGCCGTCCCCAAAAGAAAAACCTCGCCCTCGAAGCGCAACATGCGCCGCAGCCACCATGCGCTGAAGCCCGCCAATTATCAGGAATGCCCGAATTGCGGCGAGCTGCGCCTGCCGCATAATCTGTGCGGCGCCTGCGGCCATTATAATGGACGTGAAATCCGCCCGATCGAGGCGTAAGAGCGGCCTTCAAGGGGCTTCGGGAGACGGCAAAGGTGGGCAGCGCGCCACGGATCGCAATCGACGCGATGGGTGGCGATGTCGGGCCTGCGGTCATGCTCGCCGGCGCCGCGCTCGCCCATCAAAGGCGCAGCGACCTCTCCTTCCTGATCTTCGGCGACGAAGCGGCGATCCGCGCCGAGCTCGGCGCGCATGACGCGCTGCGCCGGGTTGCCGAGCTCGTCCATTGCGAGGACGTGATCCTGGCCGAGGATCGGCCGAGCCAGGCGATCCGCCGCGCCAGGACGACGTCGATGGGCAAGGCGATCGCCGCGGTGAAGGCCGGCGAGGCGCAGGCGATGGTCTCGGGCGGCAATACCGGCGCGCTGATGGCGATGTCGAAGCTCGCGCTGCGCACCATGCCCGGCATCGATCGCCCGGCTCTCGCCGCCTTGCTGCCGACGCTCGGCGAGAACGACCTCGTCATGCTCGATCTCGGCGCCAATACCGAATGCGACGCGCAGAACCTCGTCCAGTTCGCGGTGATGGGCGCGGCCTATGCCCGGGTCGTGCTCGATCTGCCGCGGCCGCGGGTGCAATTGCTCAACATCGGCACCGAGCAATTGAAGGGGACGGACGAATTGAAGGACGCCGCCGCGATCCTGCGCGAGGCCGATTATCTCGGCATGAGCTTCGACGGCTTCGTCGAGAGCGACAAGATCTCGCGCGGCGCCGTCGACGTGGTCGTCACCGACGGCTTTTCCGGCAATATCGCGCTGAAATCGGTCGAGGGCACGGCACGCTTCGTCACCGACCTCCTCCGCCGCGCTTTCTCCAGCTCGATCCGCTCGAAGATCGGCTTCCTGATCTCGCGGCCGGCGACCGAGCTGCTGCGCCACCATCTCGATCCCAACAATCATAACGGCGCGGTCTTCCTCGGCCTCAACGGCCTCATCGTGAAGAGCCACGGCAGCGCCACCGACAAGGGCGTCGCCAACGCCATCCGCGTCGCCGCGCGGATGGTGCGCGAGGATCTGACCCGCAAGATCATCGAGGATCTCGACAATATCTCGGCGCACAGGGCCGCGGTCGCCGCCAAATGACCCGGAATTCCGTCATTATCGGCACGGGCTCCGCCTTGCCGCCCCGCCGAGTCACCAACGCCGAGCTCGCCGAGCGGGTCGACACCACCCATGAATGGATCGTCGAGCGCACCGGCATCGAGGCGCGGCACATCGCCGGCGACGGCGAGACCACCGCCACCCTCGCCACCGAGGCGGCGAAGAAGGCGCTGGACGCCGCGGGTGTCCCGGCTAGCAAGGTCGGCCTGATCGTGCTGGCGACCGCGACTCCGGACCAGACCTTCCCCGCCTCCGCCACCCGCGTCCAGACCGCCCTCGGCATCGACGATTGCATCGCCTTCGACGTCGCCGCCGTCTGCACCGGCTTCCTCTATGCGCTGTCGGTCGCCGACAACATGCTGAAGGGCGGCATGGCCGATCATGCGCTGGTCATCGGCTCCGAGACGTTCAGCCGCATCCTCGACTGGGAGGACCGGGCTACCTGCGTCCTGTTCGGCGACGGCGCCGGCGCGATCCTCCTCCAGGCGCAGGAGACGGAGGAGGAGAAAGGCGTGCTCGCCACCCGGCTCCATGCCGACGGCCGCCACAACGACCTGCTCTATGTCGACGGCGGCGTCTCGACCACCGGCACGATCGGCAAGCTGAGGATGAAGGGCAAGGAGGTGTTCCGCCACGCCGTCGTCAACCTCGCCGCCGTGCTCAACGAAGTCCTCGCCGTCACCGGCCATCGCGCCGAGGACGTCGACTGGGTGGTGCCGCATCAGGCGAACAAGCGGATCCTCGACGCCACCGCCAGGAAATTGGGGCTCGACCCGAATCGGGTGATCGTGACCGTCGACCAGCATGCCAACACCTCCGCCGCCTCGGTCCCGCTCGCGCTCGACGTCGCGGTGAGGGACGGGCGGATCAAGGCCGGCGACCTGCTCGTCCTCGAAGCGATGGGCGGCGGATTCACATGGGGAGCGGCCGTCATCCGCTACTGAGACCGGTTTGACGCATCCCGATACAGCCCCGACGCAATGCGGAATTGCGCAGGGATCAAAGCTAGACTATTGTTTTCCCTCACCTCGGGGGGAGGGAGACGAAATGGCCGATGCGGGAACGATCAGGCGCACCGACGCCGGGACTTTGACACGGGCGGATCTCGCCGACGTCGTCCATCGGGAAATCGGCCTGTCGCGGGCCGAATCGGCCGGCCTGGTCGAGCGCATCCTCCACCATATGTGCCATTCCCTGTCCGACGGGCGGAATGTGAAGATCTCCGGCTTCGGCAGCTTCATCCTGCGCGACAAGGGCGAGCGCGTCGGGCGGAACCCGAAGACGGGCGTCGAAGTGCCGATCGCGCCGCGGCGCGTCCTCACCTTCCGCGCCAGCCAGATCATGCGCGAACGGATCGCCAGGAAGGGCTGAGGCCCCCAGGACCCTAGATGGCCGAGCCTTCCGCCAAGAGCGACCAGGCCTTCCGCACCATCGGCGAGCTTGCCGCCGACCTCGGCGTGCCGCAGCATATCCTGCGCTATTGGGAAACGCGCTTCCCGCAGCTGAAGCCGCTGCAGCGCGCCGGCAACCGCCGCTATTACCGGCCGGCCGACGTCCAGCTCGCCCACCGCATCCACCGGCTGCTCAACCGCGACGGCTATACGATCCGCGGCGTCCAGCAGCTGCTGGCCAGCGGCGCCGCCGAGGAGGGCGATCCCGGCGAAGCCGCGGTGGCGGCGACCGGCCCGACCCCCGCCAACCAGCACGCCCCCTTCCCGCTGGAAGCGCTGCGCGCGATTCGCCGCACCCTCGCCGAAGCGCTGGAGGAAAGCGCGGTTTAGGACGCGCGGCCGGCAATTCGCCTGTTCGTCATGCCGGACTCGATCCGGCATCCACCTTCTCTTTCCAAGCCGCCGCAAGAAGATGGACCCCGGGTCGAGCCCGGGGTGACGGTTTCAAAAGCGGAAAGCTCAGCGACCTAACCCTCTTCCGGTCCCAGCTCGGGATCGAGGTCGCGGGGGCGGATGAAGCGGGCGATCGTGCCGCTGCCCGGAATCACCTCCGACCAATGCGCCACCGGCAGGTCGATCTCGGCCAGCGTGCCGGTCGGATATTTGACCTGGACTTCCGTCCGCAGCGGGCCGTCGCAACCGGCCAGCAACAGGGCCAGCTCCTCGAGGCCCGGATTGTGGCCGACGATCAGCAGCCGTTCGACATCGTCGGGCGTCTCGCGCACCAGCTCGGCCAGGGCCGCGGCCGGCGCGAGGTAGATGCGCTCGTCATAATCGGGCTGGAGCGGGCCGAAGGCCGAAGCGACCTCCTCGATCGTCTCGACCACCCGCCGCGCCGGCGAGGCGAGGATGCGGTCGAAGCCGAGCCCGAGGCTGCGCATCTCCCGGCCGACAATCTGGGCGGCGCGGCGGCCGCGCGGGTTGAGCGGCCGGTCGAAGTCGCGCCGGACCGGGTCGTCCCAGCCGGACTTGGCGTGGCGCAGCAAAGTCAGGATCTTCATTCCGCCTCGTGGGGGACATAAGCGGGGCTCGCCTGATGCCCGAAACGGGCGGCGGAGGAAAGCCGCACCCGCTCGATCGCCTGATCGAGCGGCAGGCGGCGCACCGCGACGCCGGGCGGGAAGGCGTCGAGCAGCCGCGACGGGGTGGCCGCCGAGAGCAGGACGAAGATGCCGTTATCGCCCTCGCGGCGGATCAGCCGGCCGAAGGCCTGGGCGAGGCGGGCGCGGACCACCCGGTCGTCATAGGCGGTGCCGCCGCCCACCGCCCGCCGCGCCGCGTGGAGCACGGTCGGGCGCGGCCAGGGTATGCCCTCCATGACGACGAGGCGGAGCGATTCGCCGGGCACGTCGACTCCGTCCCTGAGCGCATCGGTGCCGAGCAGGGAGGCGCGCGGATCGTCGCGGAAGATGTCGATCAGGGTCCCCGTGTCCATCGGGTCGACATGCTGGGCGAAGAGCGGGAGGCCGATGCGGGCGAGCCGGTCGGCGATCCGGGCATGGACCGCCTTCAGCCGCTGGATCGCGGTGAACAGGCCGAGCGTGCCGCCCTCGGCCGCCTCGATCAGCCGCGCATAGGCGCCGGCGAGGCCGGCGAGGTCGCCGCGTTTCAGGTCGGTGACGATCAGCACCTCGCTGCGCGCGGCATAATCGAACGGGCTCGCCGCCTCGAAGCGCTGGACGGCGCCGACATGGCAGGCGCCGGTCCGCGCCTCCGCCGCCGCCCAGTCGCCGGCGCCGCCGCGCAGGGTCGCCGAGGTGACGAGGACGCTGTGCGCCGGCTTCAGCACCGCCTCGGCGAGCGGCCGGGTCGGATCGAGCCAGTGACGGCGCAGGCCGATATCATATTCGCGCCCGTCGATCCGCTCGACCGCCAGCCAGTCGACGAAATCGACGTCGCCGCGCCCGCCGATGCGGGAGACCAAAGCGATCCAGGCGGCGAGGATCTGGCTGCGCCAGGACAGGCCGCCGATCGCGCCCTCGATCCGCGCCCGCGCCTGCGCGTCGAGCCAGTCGGGCGCATCCTCCATCACCGCTTCCAGCCGCCGGGCCAGCGCCATCAGCGGCCGCATCAGCAGCTCCAGCGCCCGGGCGGCGGGCGCCGCCGCCTCGACGATCGCGCCGTCGAGCTCCGCCATCTCGGTCTCGATGCCGTAGCCGGCATCCTGCGCGGTGGCGCGGGCGTAGACGGTGGCGCGGACCGCGGCGAGCAGAGCCTCGACCGGCCCGAAGGCCTGGCCCTCGGCGATCCGCGCCAGCCAGCCGTCGCCCGGCAGCAGCCCCGCCGCCTGCACCGCCTGCTCGACCGCGGCGGCGCCCGCCTCGTCATAGGAGGCGACGTCCATCAGCCGCGCGGCGAGGCCCCGGCGGCGGCCGCGGCCGCGGCCTTCCGGGCCCATGATCCAGCGGCGAAGCTCGATCGCCTCCTGCCCGGTCAGCGCCGCCGCGAAGGTCGAATCGGCGGCGTCGAACAGATGATGGCCCTCGTCGAACACGATCCGGGTCGGCGGGTTGCCGCCGTCCCGGCCGCGCGCGGCGTTGACCATCACCAAAGCGTGGTTGGCGATGACGATGTCGGCGTCCTGGCTGGCGCGCGCCGACCGCTCGATGAAGCACTTCCGGTAATGCGGGCAGCCGGCATAGACGCATTCGCCGCGCCGGTCGGTGAGCGCGGTGGCGCCGGCGCGGCGGAACAGGGTCGGCAGCCAGCCGGGCATGTCGCCGCCGACCATGTCGCCGTCCTTGCTGTAAGCCGCCCAGCGCGCCACCAATTGCGCCAGGATCGCGGCGCGTCCGGCAAAGCCGCCCTGCAGCGCGTCCTCGAGATTGAGCAGGCAGAGGTAATTTTCGCGGCCCTTGCGCACCACGACCTTGCGCCGCCGCTCGGCCGCGTCGGGGAACAGCCGCAGCCCCTCCCGGTCGAGCTGGCGCTGCAGCGCCTTGGTGAAGGTCGAGATCCAGACCGCGCCGTCCGCCCGCTCCGCCCAGAGCGAGGCGGGGGCGAGATAGCCGAGGGTCTTGCCGATCCCCGTCCCGGCTTCGGCGAGCAGCAGGTTCGGCCGATCCTCGGCGGGGCGCGGCGCGAAGATCGCCGCCGCCGCCGCCGCATAATCGCGCTGCCCCGGCCGCACCTCCGCCTGCGCGCCGACCAGCGAGCAGAGCCGGTCGACCGCATCCTGCGGCGGGATGCGGAGCGGACGCGGCGGCGGGCGCGCGCCTTTCTCCTCCCATTCGGGCAGGCGCGAGAACAGCCATTTCTCGTCCCGTTCCGGCCGCCGCAGCCGCTCGGCCACGGCCGGCGCCCAGGTCCATCGCAGCCGCGACAGCGCCTGCGCCGACGCCCAGGCCCCCTCCCGCTCCGGCCAGTCGCCCGCAAGCGTCGCGAGCAGGGCGCCGGCCGCCTCCAGCAGGAAGGCCGCCGCCGCGCCGTCGTCGGCCGGCGCCTCGAGCCCGAGCGCGTCGGCCAGGCCCTTCGGCGTCGGCACCGCCTGCCGGGCGGGATGGACGAAGGCGAACAGCTCCAGCAGATCCAGGCCCGACAGATCGGGATAGCCGAGCCTCTGCCCGACCAGAGGCGCGTTCAGCATGATCGTCGGCGTCTCCGCCGCGCGGGCGATCGCCTCGCCGCGGCCGAGCGCCCGCACCTCGCCGCCCGGCCCAGCCCCGTCCGGCCCAGCCAGCCAGATGCCGCCATGGGTTGCGTAGAGCGCCGGATAAGGCAAAGAGGCGGCCATCCCCTCGAGCTTTGAATGACCCGGAACGAAAGGGCAACAGTGAACGTCCCGCAGGAGCTTCGCGCCGCCGCTCTGGTCTCGAAGGCCTGGCCTTACGAGGAAGCGCGCAAGCTGCTAAAGCGCTGGCCGGACGGGCCGCCGGCGGGCGAGATCGTGTTCGAGACCGGCTACGGCCCCAGCGGCCTCCCCCATCTCGGCACCTTCCAGGAGGTGGCGCGCACCCTGATGGTCCGCCACGCTCTGTCGGAGATGACCGACTGGCCGAGCCGGCTGATCGCTTTCTCCGACGACATGGACGGCATGCGCAAGGTGCCGCCGGGCGTGCCCAATCAGGACATGATGCACGCCCATCTCGATCAGCCGCTGAGCCGGGTGCCGGACCCCTATGGCTGCGGCCACGATTCCTATGCGGCGCATAACAACAATCTGCTGCGCCAATTCCTCGACCGCTTCGGCTTCGACTATGAATTCCTCGCCTCGTCCGATTGCTACGGCGCCGGCCGCTTCGACGAGGCGCTGCGCCAGGTGCTGCGCCGCTACGACGCGATCCAGGAGGTGATGCTGCCGACCTTGCGCGAGGAGAGGCGGCAGACCTATTCCCCGATCCTGCCGATCAGCCCCGAAAGCGGCAAGGTGCTGCAGGTGCCGATCGAGGTGGTCGACGCCGCAACGGGGGTCGTCCGCTACGCCGATCCGGCCACCGGCCAGCAGGTCGAACAGTCGGTCCTGTCCGGCGGCGCCAAGCTGCAATGGAAGGTCGACTGGGCGATGCGCTGGGTCGCGCTCGGCGTCGACTATGTGATGTCGGGCATGGATCTGATCGATTCGGTGACGCAGAGCTCGAAGATCGCCCGCATCCTCGGCGCCCGCCCGCCCGAGGGCTTCAACTACGAATTGTTCCTCGACGAGAATGGCGAGAAGATCTCGAAGACCCGCGGCAACGGCGTCACCATCGACGAATGGCTGACCTATGCGCCGGAGGAGAGCCTCGTCTTCTATCTCTATCGCGAGCCGCGAAAGGCGAAGCAATTGAGCTTCGGCATCATCCCCAAGGCGGTGGACGAATATCACCAGTTCCTGGCCGCCTATCCGGCGCAGGAATGGGACAAGCGCCTCGGCAATCCGGTCCACCACGTCCATGCCGGCAAGGTGCCGGAAGCGCGGATGCCGCTCAGCTTCGCGCTGCTGCTCAACCTGGTCGGTGTCGCCTCGACCGACGACAAGGGCCTGCTCTGGGGCTTCGTCCGCCGCTACGCGCCCGAAGCCTCGCCCGCGACGCATCCGGCGCTCGACGCGTTGATCGACCATGCGCTCGCTTATTTCCGCGACTTCGTCGCCGGCTCGCTCCGCCGCCGCCCGCCCGACGGGACGGAAGCGGCGGCCCTGCGCGCGCTCGACGCGCGCCTCGCCGCTCTCCCCGCCGCCGCCACCGCCGAGGAGATCCAGACCGAGGTCTACGAGGTGGGCAAGGGGGCCGGCTTCGACAATTTGCGCGACTGGTTCCGGGCACTGTACGAGACCCTGCTCGGCACCGGTCAGGGCCCGCGCATGGGCAGCTTCATCGCCCTTTACGGCATCGACAACAGCCGCCGCCTGATCGCCGAGGCGCTGGCGACATAAACCCCGTAAGTTTCGTTTTTCGAGCAAAAGTCGCGGGCTAAGGCCCTCGGTTGCGAAAATGTAGGTCGGCCGCCCGCCTCATGTTATGGCCGCGGGTGACGGAGACCCCGCGATGGAAATGCAGCAGGTCCGCTACTTCGTGACCCTGGCGCAAGTGCTGAACTTCACCCGCGCCGCGGAGCTTTGCAACGTCAGCCAGCCGGCGCTGACCCGCGCCATCCAGCAACTCGAGCACGAGCTCGGCGGGCCGCTGTTCCACCGCGAGCGGGGCAATACCCATCTGTCGGAGCTGGGGCGGTTGATGCAGCCCTATCTGGAATCGATCCAGGAGCAGACCCGCGCCGCCAAGGAGCATGCCAAAGCGGCCGGCAAGCTGGAGAAGGCGACGCTGACGATCGGCGCGATGTGCACGATCGGACCGCAGCTGATCACCGAGCTGATCATCCGCTTCCGCGCCGCTTTTCCCGACGTCGACCTCGTCGTGCGCGACGGCGGCGCCCCGGCGATGATCGAGCAGCTTGAGAAAGGCGAGCTGGAGATTGCCGTCGTCGGCCTTCCCGACGAGCTGCCCGAGACGCTTCACCAGCTGCCGATCTTCGAGGAGCCGTTCGTGATCGTGCTGCCGCCCAATCACCGGCTGGTCGCGCACAACCCGATCCGGGCCGCCGAGCTCCACGAGGAACCCTATGTCAGCCGCAGCAATTGCGAGGTGTTCGCGCCGGTGCGCAAGGATCTGAACAGCCGCGGCATCTTCCTGCGCAAGGTGTTCAGCTCGACGCGCGACGATTGGGTGCAGGGGATGATCAAGGCCGGGCTCGGCCTCGGCTTCTTCCCGGAATATGCAGTGACCGATCCGGATCTGGTGGTGCGGCCGCTGGTCGAGCCCGGCTATAGCCGCACGATCTACCTCGCCACGGTGCGCGGGCGGCCGCATTCGGCGGCGGTCGGCGCCTTCGTCCAGGAGGCGCGGCGCTATCCGTGGCCGCTGGGGGATAAGGCCGCGGCCTAGATTCTAAACGGCGGTCCTGGAGACGAGGCAGGCGCCGCTTCCCTCTCCTTCGGGATCGGTGAGCAGGTCGTGACATTCCGTCAGCGCGTCGAGCGCCTGCGGAAAGCCGGCATAGATGGCCGTCTGCATCAGGATCTCGACCACCTCCTCGCAGGTGCAGCCGACATGGAGCGCCGCGCGGACATGAACCCGCAGCTGCTTCATTCTGCCAAGCGCTGCGAGCGCGGCGATCGCCGCGATCTCACGCACGCGCAGGTCGACCGCGCCGCGCGAATAGAGATCGCCGAACGGGAATTCGATCGTCATCCGCGCGAAATCGGGCGCGATCTCGGCGACCTTGCTGGCGCTCTGCTCGAGCGCTTCCCCCGACAGACGCTGCAGGATCTCGACGCCGCGGCGGTAGCGTTCATCGGCCGCGCTCATACCGCCACCTCCTTCGGCAATCGCGATTGCGGGCCGCAATGCGGCTGGTGGCGGCGCGTCGATCATGACCCCAAGCTAGCGTGTGGGCCCGCGCCTTGAAATGCGTTCTGGTTATCGACTCCATACCGAACCGGCATTTCAACTTCACCGCTCGCTCGCCCATCCTCCAGCCCGCACGCTTCATGAGGAGAACAGGCATGGTGATGGCGCAAGACGAACCGCCGGTGGTGACCGGCGTGGCGGCAGACGCCGCCTATCGCGAAGGCAACGTTCCCGTCATCCTGGCGAAGGCGCTGACGCTGACCGACGCCGACGACACCATGCTCGAAGGGGCGACGGTCACGATCACCGGCGGGCTGGAGCCGAACGACAGTTTGACCGTGGGCGGCGTGGAAGTAGGGAGCTCGCAGGGCCAGTTCGGCTCCTTGTTCTATATTGTGTGGTACTACGACCGGGCAACCGGGACGCTGACCTTTGAAGGTCAGGCTTCCCTGGCCGACTATCAGGAAATGCTTCGCCTAGTCGCCTTCTCGTCGGTGAGCGACACCCCCGGCGCCACCCGGACGATCGACTGGACCGTCAATGACGGAGACCATGACAGCCTGAGCCGGACGACCCACCTTGCCGTGAAGGCGGTCAACGACCACCCCGTCCTGGTCGGCCTCGCGCCGTCCCTCACCATCGCCGAGCATGACGCGCCGCACCTGCTCGACACCAATGTGACCTTTAGCGATAGCGAGGGCAATTTCGACGGCGGCTCCCTCCGCGTTTCCGGCCTGCTGGCCGAAGACCGGATCGCGGTCCGCGACCAAGGCGCGGCCCCGGGCCAGATCGGCATCTCGGGGTCCGATATAAGCTATGGCGGCACGATCATCGGCAGCCTCTCGGGCGGCGCCGGCACCACCCTGGTCGTCACCTTCAACGGAGCGGCCAGCGCGGCCGCCGTCGATGCGCTGATCCAGAACTTGACCTATGCCACGGCCGGCGCCGCGCCGGCGGCAAGCCGGACCCTGTTCCTGAACGTGTTCGACGCAGCCGGTGCCGATCTCGGGCCGGTTCCCGGGCCGACGGCCTATGCCGGGCCGGCGGGAGCGACCGATCCTTTCCACGGCCTGGACGTGGGCTTCGAGGCCAGCCCCGCTTTCGTCGACCTCGACAATGACGGCAAGCTCGACCTGGTGGTGGGAAATGCCGCCGGCAGGCTGCACTCGTTCCACAACAATGGTGACGGCAGCTTCACCGAGCTCGTCGGCGCCGCCAACCCGTTCCAAGCCGTGAATTTGCTCAGCTTCGCGGCCCCAGCCTTCGCCGACATCGACGGTGACGGCGACCTCGACGCGGTGATCGGCTCGGGAGAGTATCCGCTGCGCACGTTTCGAAACGACAATGGCGTTTTCACCGAGCTGAGCGGGGCCGACAATCCTTTCCCCGGCTTTGTCGGTTTTTCCCGTCACGTTACCTTCGTCGACCTGGACAATGATGGCGATCCGGACGCGCTCTCCGTGGATCTTTCCGGTTCCCCGGTGGCGCTCAGGAACGACGGCGGCATCTTCACCGAGTTGTCCGGCAATCCCCTGAACGGCGCCAACGTGGCCTTCGACGACAGGACGAACCTTGTCGATATGGATGGGGATGGCGATCTAGACCTGGTCCTCGGCAATGATGCGGGCCATCTCCACCTGTACCGTAACGACGACGGCGTCTTCACCGAGGTTACGGGCGCCGCCGATCCGTTCCGCAACCTGGACTTCGGCGCCGACGCCGTCCCCACCTTCGCCGACCTCGACGGCGACGGCAATCTGGACGTGGTGGTGGGCGCGCCCGACGGCACGCTGCACTGGCTCGACAACGTCACGCCCCGCGGCGCAGCCATCATGGTCGACGTGATCGCGCAGAACGACGCGCCGTCCGGCACCGACGCCGTCAGGACGATCGGCGAGAATGGCAGCTACAGCTTCGACGCGTCCGATTTCGGCTTTGCCGACGGAGAGGGCAACGCCTTCTCCGCCATCATCCTCAGCACAATGCCGACCAGTGGCAGCATCCTCCTGGACGGAATCGCATTGCAGGCCGGACAGGTAATCGCCGCCGCCGACATCTCCCATCTCGCCTATGTCCCGGCTGCGGGCGGCGCTTCCCGCGCGCGCTTCACCTTCCAGGTCCAGGACAATGGCGGCACCGCCAATGGCGGCCAGGACACCGACCAGTCGCCCAACAGCTTCACCTTCGACGTAGCGGCGGTGAATGCAGCACCGTCGGGAGCCGACGCCAGGATCGGTATCGGTGAGGACATGCCTCGCATCCTGTCCCCGAGCGATTTCGGGTTCGACGATGCGGACGGCAACAAGCTTGCCGCCGTCACCATCGACAGCGTCAGCGGCGGCGCCATCTATTACGATCCGGACGGCGCGGGCGGCGCCGCCCCGGCCCTGCAGACGCTGCCGCATCTTTTCAGCCTCGCCGATCTCGGGGAAGGCAAATTGAGCTTCGTCCCGGCCGCGAACCTCGGAGGCGCGGCGGTCGCCTCGCTCACCTTCCGAGTGCAGGACGATGGCGGCGTCGCCTTCGGCGGCATCGACACCGATCCTTCGGCGAACAGGCTGAGCTTCGACATCGCCCCGGTCAACGACGCTCCAATCGTCGACCTCGATGCCGGCATGTCCCCCCGGATCGACACCAAGGCCGCGTATACGGAGGGCGATCCGCCGATCCGGATCGCACCGTTGGCCCTGGTCTCCGATCCCGACCAGCCGGCCGATTATGCCGGTTACAAGGTGACGGCCGAATTCACCGCCAACGGCACCGGCGACGACCGGCTGACCATAATCGGCCCCGGCGAGATCGAAGTCGCCGGCAATGCCATCCTCTATCAGGGCGTGCAGGTCGCCACCTTCACCGGCGGGACCGGCGTCGCGGCCCTGGTCGTTACCTTCGGTGCGCCGGCCGATGCCCGCGCCGTGGAACTGGTGACGGCCAGCATCGCCTTCGCCAACGTTTCCGACACACCTTCGACGCTCGATCGCACGATCACCTTCACGGTCGACGACGGGGCCGGCGGCACCGCGACCGCCCATGCGGTCATCGGCGTGACGGCGGCGGATGACGAAGCGGTCGCCAGGCCGGATATCCTTTCCACCAGCGAGAGCGGCCCCATCGCGCATGGCAACGTGATCACCAACGACAGCGACGTCGACGGTCCCCAATTGCAGGTGGCCGAGGTCAACGGCGATGCTGCCAATGTCGGCAAGCAGATCGTCCTGGCGTCCGGCGCCCTGCTCATCTTGCGGGCCGACGGCAGCTACGATTACGACCCGAACGGCAAGTTCAATACCCTCACCTCGGCAGCGTCGGGCGAAACCG
>JAXDOV010000014.1:0-5493 GCA_034668705.1 Sphingomonadales bacterium | reverse complement strand
GACGTCCGCATCGTCGCGGCGACGAACGAGCATCTTCCCCGCCTCGCCGAGGAAGGCCGCTTCCGCCCCGATCTGCTCGATCGCCTGTCGTTCGAGGTGATCACGTTGCCGCCGCTGCGCCACCGTTCCAGCGACATCCCCGTCCTCGCCGATCACTTCGCCCGCCGCATGGCGCTGGAGCTGGAGTGGGACAAATGGCCCGGCTTCAGCACCGGGGCCATGGAGAAGATGCTCCAGTACAATTGGCCCGGCAACGTGCGCGAGCTTCGCAACGTCGTCGAGCGCGCCGTCTATCGCTGGGAGAAGCCGGAGCGGCCGGTCGATTCGATCCAGTTCGATCCGTTCGAATCCCCGTGGCGGCCGCAGCGCGCCGCCGGTGACAGCCGCCCTGCGCTCGAGGCGCCGGCCGAGGCGAAGGACGAAGCGGCCGCGGTCGCGGCGGCGGCGGATCACGATCCGGTGAGCTGCGCCGATTTCCGCCTCGCCGTCGCCGAATATGAGAAAGCGATCCTCGCCGCGGCGCTCGATCGCTGCCGCTGGAACCAGCGCGCCGCGGCGACCGCGCTCAGCCTCACCTACGACCAGCTGCGTCACGCGATGAAGCGCCACAGCCTGATGGCGTGATTCGCGCTTTCCTGCTATGCTCGCGACTCCAAGGAGGACTTGGACCATGACCATCGGCAGAATCGTGACCGCGGCGGCGCTGGCAGCGTTCGCCGTTCCCGCCGGCGCGGCGGTGACCGTGCTCGGCAGCTCGTCCGCCCGCCTCTGCTTCGAAGCCGCGGATGCGCGCTTCGCGCCGTCGCGGGAAAGCATCGCCCGTTGCGACACCGCCCTGGCCGAGGAGAATTTGCCCGATTACGACGCCGTCGCCACCTACGTGAACCGCGGCATCCTCAAGATGCGCACCGGCGACAACGATTCGGCGATCGCGGATTTCGACAAGGCCCTCGGCCGCGATCCGAACCAGGCCGAAGCCTATCTCAACAAGGGCGTCGCGATGCTTCGCAAGCCGCAGGGATGGATGCAGGCGGTGCCCCTGTTCGACACCGCGCTCGCCAAGAGCACGCGCCGGCCGGCGCTCGCCTATTACGGCCGCGCCGTCGCCAACGAGCTCGGCGGCCACGTCAAGGAGGCCTATCTCGACTATCGCGAGGCAAGCCGGATCGAGCCCCGGTGGCGCGAGCCGCAGCTCGAGCTCGCCCGCTTCTCGGTGCGGGCGCCCTAAGCCGTATCGACGTTCAATCTCGGGGCGCGGAAAACCCCTCCCCCTTGTGGGAAGGGGCTGGGGTGGGGGTGCGGCCGATGGCCGGCGCGCGGCTTTGCCGCGCACCCCTCATCCGGCCTTTGCAGGCCACCTTCTCCCACAAGGGGAGAAGGGACCATGGGCCCGCGGCAGAGGACTAAGCACGATTCTCTGAATGTCGATACAACCTAAGCCTCTGCGGCTGAGGCGCGGACGGCCGGCTCAGCCGCTCGCCTCGTCTCGCGCGGGCGAAATGGAGTGAAGCCCTTCTCCTCGTCATGCGTTCGGCGGGCGATATGAGGAGGAGGTGCGCATGACGTTCACATTGCCCGATTTGCCGTTCGACCGGCAGGCGCTGGAGCCGCACATGTCGGGCGAGACGCTCGATCTCCATCATGGCAGGCACCACAAGGCCTATGTCGACAAGGTCAACGCGATCGTCGCGGAGAAGGGGCCTGGCGAGGCGCCGCTCAGCGCGGTGATCCGCGCCGCCGCCGAGCGCGGCGACAAGGCGCTGCTCAACAATGCCGGCCAGTTCTGGAACCATAATTTCTTCTGGCAATGCCTGGCGCCGCCGGCCGGCCAGAGGCCGACGGGCAAGCTGGCCGAGCTGATCGACGCCGCCTTCGGCTCGGCGGAAGACATGCTGGCGAAGCTGAAGGAGCAGGCGGTCGCCCATTTCGCCAGCGGCTGGGCCTGGCTGATCCTCGACGGCGGCGCGCTGAAGATCGTCACGCTCCACGACGGCGACACCCCGGTCGCGCATGAGAACATGCAGCCCCTGCTCGCCGTCGACGTCTGGGAGCATGCCTATTATGTCGACTATCGCAACGAGCGGCCCGCCTTCGTCGAGGCGCTGCTCGCCAATCTGGTCAATTGGGAGTTCGTCGCGCAGAATCTCGACGGCGGCGGCGTCCGCCGGGCGGACCGGCAGGCCTGACCGGCAAAGCTGACTCGGGCAAAACTGACTCGGGCGGGGCTGACCCGCGCGGGGATCAGCTCTTGAGCCGGTAGCCGGTGCGGAAGATCAAGGCGACCGCCGCAAGGCAGAGCGCGCAGAAGCCGAGGGTGACGGCGAGGCTCAGCCCCACGCCGACGTCCGCGGTCCCGTAGAAGCTCCAGCGAAAGCCGCTGATCAGATAGACGATCGGGTTGAACAAAGTCACCGTCCGCCACGGCTGGGGCAGCATGTCGACCGAGTAGAAGGCGCCGCCGAGGAAGGTGAGGGGGGTGATGACCAGCATCGGGATCGACTGGATCTGCTCGAAATTCTTGCCCCAGATGCCGATGATGAAGCCGAACAGGCTGAACGCCAGCGCCACCAGCAACAGGAAGGCGACCATCCAGAACGGGTGGAGAATGTGGATCGGCACGAACAAAGAGGCGCTGGCGAGGATGACCAGGCCGAGCGCGATCGACTTGGTCGCCGCCGCGCCGACATAGCCGGTGACGATCTCGAACGGCGAGACCGGCGCGGAGAGCATTTCGTAGATCGTGCCGGTGAATTTCGGGAAGAAGATGCCGAAGCTGGCGTTGAACAGGCTCTGGGTGAACAAGGAGAGCATGACCAGCCCCGGCACGATGAAGGCGCCGTAGGAGACGTTGCCCATGCCGGTCATCCGCGTCCCGATCGCCGCGCCGAAGACGACGAAGTAGAGCGAGGTGGTGATGACCGGCGTCACCAGGCTCTGCAGCAGGGTGCGCAGCGCCCGCGCCATCTCGAAGCGATAGATCGCCCAGATGCCGTAGCGGTTGATCACCGGCGCCCTCATCGGCCCCTCCCGGCGCTGACCAGCCCGACGAAGATGTCCTCGAGCGAGCTCTCCTTGGTGTGGAGGTCCTTGAAGGCGATGCCGAGGTCGCTCATCCGGCGGAGCAAGGACGGGATGCCGGTCCGCTCCTCATTGACGTCGAACACATAGAGGAGCTCCTGGCCGTCCGCGTTCAGATCGAGATGCCAATCGGCGAGCTCCGGCGGGATCCGCAGCATCGGCTCGGCGAGGTTCAGGGTCAGCTGCTTCTTGCCGAGCTTGCGCATCAGCGCTTTCTTCTCCTCGACCAGGATCAGCTCGCCCTTGCTGATCACCCCCACCCGGTCCGCCATCTCCTGCGCTTCCTCGATATAATGGGTGGTGAGGATGATGGTGACGCCGCTGTCGCGCAGCCGCCGGACCAGCGCCCACATGTCGCGCCGCAGCTCGACGTCGACGCCGGCGGTGGGCTCGTCGAGGAAGAGGATCTCGGGCTCGTGGCTCAGCGCCTTGGCGATCATCACCCGGCGCTTCATGCCGCCCGAAAGCTCCATCATCTTCGACTTGCGCCGGTCCCAGAGCGAGAGGTCCCCGAGCAGCTTCTCGAGGAAGGCGTCGTCGGGAGGGCGGCCGAACAGGCCGCGGCTGAAGCGCACCGTCGCCAGCACGGTCTCGAAGGCGTCGGTGTGGAGCTCCTGCGGGACCAGGCCGATCCTGGCGCGGGCGGCGCGATAGTCGCGGACGATGTCGTGCCCGTCCGCCTCCACCGTGCCGCCGGTCGCGGTGACGATGCCGCAGACGATGCTGATCAGAGTGGTCTTGCCGGCGCCGTTCGGCCCCAGCAAAGCGAAGATCTCGCCGCGCAGGATATCCAGGCTGACGTCGCGCAGCGCCTCATGGCCGCCGGCATAGACCTTCGACAGATTGCGGATCGAGATGACCGGCGGCGGCATGTTTTCCCCCTTTGGCAGGTCTATTGCGTCGGCGGAACCGGCGGGTCTTTTTCCGCGGTCTCGAGCGTGAGACCGTGGCGCAGCAGCATCGGCACGTTGGCCATCGCGAACAGGATCGTCGCCGGCACGAAACCCCAGAGCTTGGCGCCGAGCCAGAAGCTCGTGCTGGTCGTGCGCCAGACGATCTCGTTGGCGCCGGCCATGACGATGAAGAAGGTGATCCAGTTGCGGGTGAGGAGTCGCCAGCCCCGGTCCGAAAGGCCCGGATAGACCGTGCCGAGCGCGACCTTGAGCAGGTTGCGTCCGCTCAGCAGGCCGAAGGACAGCAGCCCCGCCACGAACAGATAATAGAAGGTCGGCTTCATCTTGATCAGCCATTCCTGGTGCAGCCAGATGGTGAGGCCGCCGAGGATCAGCACCATCAATGCCGAGAACCAGAGCAGGGCCGACACCTTGCGGTAGCGGACAAGCGAGACGATCACCGCCAGGGCGATGGCGGCCATGAAGGCGGCGGTCGCGGTGAAGATGCCGCGGACGTAATTGACCGCGAAGAAGACCAGCAGGGGGGCGAGGTCGATGCCCAGCCGCGCCAGCGCGCCCGGCTCGGCCGGTTTCGGTTTCGTGCTCATGCCTTGCCCAGTCCCGCTATGGCGCGCGCCGCCTCGCGCGGATCGAACGGGCGGAGATCGTCGAGCCCCTCGCCGATGCCGATGGCGTGGATCGGCAGGCCGAAACGCTCCGCCGCCGCGACCAGCACGCCGCCGCGGGCGGTGCCGTCGAGCTTGGTCATGACGAGGCCGGTGACGCCGGCCACCTCGCGGAACACCTCGATCTGGCTGAGCGCGTTCTGGCCGGTGGTGGCGTCGAGCACGAGCACGACGTCGTGCGGCGCCGCCGGGTTGAGGCGGCCGAGCACGCGGCGGATCTTGGCAAGCTCATCCATCAGGCCCTTCTTGTTCTGGAGACGGCCGGCGGTGTCGACGATCAAGGTGTCGATGCCCTCCGCCGTCGCGCGCTTGACGCCGTCGAAGACGATCGCCGAGCTGTCGCCGCCCTCCGGGCCGGCGATGACGGGAACGCCGATCCGGCCGGCCCAGATCTGCAATTGCTCGATCGCCGCGGCGCGGAAGGTGTCGCCGGCGGCGAGCAGCACGCCATAATCCTGCTCGAGCAGGAGATGGGCGAGCTTGGCGATGGTCGTCGTCTTGCCCGAGCCGTTGACGCCGACCACCAGGATCACCTGCGGCCGCGGGAAGGCGTGGATCTCGAGCGGCTTCGCCACCGGCGCCAGGATCTTCTCCACCTCCTGGGCGACGATCTCGCGCACCGCCTCCTCGGAAAGGCCGCGCTCGAACCGCTCGCGCGCCAGCCGCTCGCGGATCCGCGCCGCCGCCGCCGGGCCGAGATCGGAGGCGATCAGGGCCTCCTCGATCCCGTCCAGCGTCTCGTCGTCGAGCACCGCCTTGGTGAACAGGCCGGTGAGATTGTCGCCGAGCCGCTCGGAGGTCTTGCGGAACCCCGCCTGCAGCCGGTCGAACCAGGA
>JAXDOV010000013.1:0-3189 GCA_034668705.1 Sphingomonadales bacterium | reverse complement strand
CGTCGCCGACATAGGCGATGCGGGCGCCGTCGAGGCTGCCGAGCAGCTGCTTCGCGGTCAGCAGATCGGCGAGGGCCTGGAGCGGGTGCGCGCGGTCGGACAGCAGGTTGAGCACCGGCTTGTCGATCGCCGCCGCCATCCGCTCCAGATCGCGATGGTCCATCACCCGCGCCGCCACCAGTTCGTGGAAGCAGGCGAGGGTGCGGGCGACGTCCTCGGCGGTCTCGCGCGTACCGAGCCCGACCTCGTCCTTCTGGATGTAGACCGGGTGGCCGCCGAGCTGGACGACCGCCATCTCCATCGAGTTGCGGGTGCGCGCGCTCGGCTTCTGGAAGACGAGGGCGACGCCCTTGCCGGCGAGCGGACGGCCGAGGTCATGGCGCTCGGACAGAGCGAGGATCGCCTCCAGCCCCTCGCGGCCGAGGTCGGCGATGGTCAGAAGGTCGCTCACCAATTCTTCTCCCTGCGGATCATCGTGCCGATGCCCTCGTCGGTGAGCAGCTCGATGAGCAAAGCGTGCGGCACCCGGCCGTCGATGATGTGGGCGGTGCCGACGCCGGCATCGACCGCCTCGGCGCAGGCGCGCAGCTTCGGGATCATGCCCTCGGTGACGCCGTCGCTCTCCATCCGCTCGTAAAGCTCGTGGGAGGTGAGGCGAGGAACCAGCGAGCTCTCGTCATTGACGTCCTCCAGCAGGCCGGGAGCGGCGGTCAGATAGACGATCTTCTCGGCGCCCATGGCGACGGCGATGGCGCGGGCCGCCTCGTCGGCATTGATGTTGTAGGGCTGGCCCGCCGCGTCGGCGCCGATCGTCGAGACGACCGGCGTCAGCCCCTCGTCGAGCAGGCGGTGGAGCACGGAGGCGCGGACCAGGCTGACGTCGCCGACGAAGCCCAGCGACGAGTCCCGCGGCGTCACCGTCAGCAGGCCGCCATCCTCGCCGGAGACGCCGACCGCGACCGGATCGTCGAGCGCTTCGCGGTTGATCGTGCCGACCAGGTCGCGGTTGATCTTGCCGACCAGCACCATCCGCACGACCTCGAGCGTCTCGGCATTGGTGACCCGGAGGCCGTCCTTGAACTCTGGCACCATGTTCAGCCGGCGCATCATCACGTCGACCTGCGGGCCGCCGCCATGGACGAGGACGCAGCGCACGCCGACCGAACGCAGCAGCAGCACGTCCTGGGCCAGCGCCTGGTCGAGCTCGGCGTCGAGCGCGGCGCCGCCCAATTTCACCACCACCGCCTTGCCGGCGAAGCGGCGGATGTAAGGCAGGGCCTGGACGAGAATCCGGGCGGTCGCGGAGGCGCCGGTCATGAGGTCCTCGAATTCTCTTTGATGTAGCCGGGGCCGAGATCGATGCCGATCACCTGCGCGGCGCCGGCGCCGAGGCCGAGCGCGACCTCGATCTCGATCTTCTCCTGCTTCATATGGGCGGCGACGGCGGCCTCGTCATGCGCTTCGCCGGTGCCGCCGCGCGAAACAATGATGCCGCCATAGGCGACCTCGGTCTTTTCGGGCTCGAAGTCGATCCCGGCCGAGCCGGCCGCCCCGAGCAGCCGGCCCCAATAAGGGTCGCCGCCATACCAGGAGCATTTGACGAGATTGTTCTCGGCGATGTTCTTGGCCGCGACGCGCGCCTCCGCGTCGGAGGCGGCGCCGGTGACCCGGAGCAGGACCATCTTGGTCATGCCCTCGGCGTCGCGCGCCATCTGGTAGGTCAGGTCCTCGCAGGCTCTATGCACCGCATCGGCGAACGCCTTCATGTCCGGCCGGCCGCGGCGGCCGGAGGCGAGCAGGATGACGGTGTCGTTGGTCGAGGTGGCGCCGTCGACGTTCAGCGTGTTGAAGGTGCGGTCGGCGGCGTCGCGGAGGATGGCGGTGATTTCCTCCGACGTCACCGCGGCGTCGGTGGTGAGGAAGGCCAGCATCGTCGCCATGTTCGGCGCGATCATGCCGCAGCCCTTGGCCATGCCGCCGAGGGTGAAGGTGGCGCCGCGCACCAGGGCCTCCTTGGCGACGTGGTCGGTGGTGAGGATCGCGGTCGCCGCGTCGCGGGCGCCGTCGCCGGAGAGCTTCTTCGCCAGCTTCGGCGTCGCCGCGAGGATCCGATCCATCGGCAGCGGGGTGCCGATGATGCCGGTCGAGCAGACCAGCACGTCCTTCGGGTCGGTGCCGAGCGCCGCCGCCGCCGCCGCCGCCATCGCCTCGGCATCGGCCATCCCTTTGGCGCCGGTGCCGGCATTGGCATTGCCCGAATTGACGATCAACGCCGCCGCCTGCCCGCCATTTTCGGCGAGGCGCCGGCGGTCGAGCAGCACCGGCGGCGCCGCGAACTTGTTGCGGGTGAAGACCGCCCCGGCCGGCACCGGCCTGCGGTCCTCGGTCGCGATCAGCGCCAGGTCGTAGCGGCGGCGCTTGACGCCGGCATGGCAGCCCGCGGCGACGAATCCCTCTGCGGCAGTGACGCTCACAGAAATCCTCCCCTGCCTTTGCAGGGGAGGGGGACCAGCCGAAGGCTGGTGGAGGGGCTCTTCCGCCGAGGTGGCCCCTCCACCATGCTGCGCATGGTCCCCCTCCCCTCGAAATCGAGGGGAGGATTTATTGCACCGGCGCTCACGGCCATACCCCCACAAGCGACAGGCCGGCGCCCTCGTCGAGGCCCAGCATCAGATTGGCGCATTGGATCATCTGTCCGGCGGCTCCTTTCACGAGATTGTCGAGCGCGGCGATGGCGAGGACGCGGCCGGTCCGGGCGTCGTAGCGGGCGGTGAGGTGGACGGCGTTCGACCCCAGGGTCCATTTGGTCGAGGGCGGCCGCTCGGATACGTGCACGAAGGGCTCGTCCGCATAGGCGTCGCGCAACGCCGCCAGCGGATCGCAGGCGTGGCGCGCGGTCGCGTAGCAGGTGGCGAGGATGCCGCGGTTCATCGGCGCGAGGTGGGGCGTGAACAGCACCCGCCCGCCCAGCGCCATCTCCATCTCCGCCGTGTGGCGGTGGGTGAGCAGGCCGTAGGCGGTGAAATTCTCGTCGACCGTATTGAAGTGGGTGTCTTCCTTGAGCCCCTTGCCGGCCCCGGACACGCCCGAGGCGGCGTCGACGACAATGCTCTCCGGCTCGATCAGGTCCATCAGCGGCTTCAGCGCGAGGATCGCCGAAGTGGGGTAGCAGCCGGCCGCCGCCACCGC
>JAXDOV010000012.1:0-38664 GCA_034668705.1 Sphingomonadales bacterium | reverse complement strand
TGTTGAGGAAGCCGAGCCGCTCGTTGATCTCCTTGAGGATCTGCCGGGCGATCTCGCGCTGGGTCGGGGTGAGCTTCTCCTCGAGCGTCGAGAACCAGTCGAGGGCGTGGCGGACCGAGCGGGCGGTGGCCTGGCTGATATGCTCGCCGGCGATCTTCACCGCCAGCGGCTCGGGCCGGAGGCGGGCGCCGTGGCAGGTCTCGCAGGGCGCCGCCGACTGGTATTTGCTGAGCTCCTCGCGCATCCAGGCGCTCTCGGTCTGCAGCATGCGGCGGTTCAGATTGCCGATCACGCCCTCGAACGGCTTGCGCACGTCGTAGCTCTTGCGGCCGTCGACGAAGGTGAGGGTGACCGGCTTGCCCTCGCTGCCGTAGAGGATGACGCGCTGCACCGCCTCCGGCAGATCGCGCCACGGCGTCTCGAGGTCGAAGCCGAACTCGCGGGCGAGCGAGCCCAGCACCTGCATGTAATAAGGGCTGGGCGGATTGGACTTGGCCCAGGGGACGACGGCGCCCTTCTTCACGCTCAGCGCCTCGTTGGGGACGACCAGCTCCGGATCGAACAGCAATTTCTCGCCGAGCCCGTCGCAGGCCGGGCAGGCGCCCTGCGGCGCGTTGAACGAGAACAATCGCGGCTCGATCTCCGCGATGGTGAAGCCGGAGACCGGGCAGGCGAACTTCTCGGAGAAGATGATGCGGCCAGGAGGGGCGTTGTCGGAGAGGACGGCCCGCTCATGCGCGGCCTCCAGCGCGGCGGCGACGCCGATGCGGGCGGTGGAGGTTTCGGAATCGGCGGATTCGGGCGCGGAGGTGTTGGGGCCTTCAGCGATGGCGTCGAGCTCGGAGGGCACCATGAACGCGGCATGCGCTTCGCGGACTCTGGAGCCCTCCCCCTCGATGGGGGAGGCTTTTCCGGCCGGCGCATCCGCCGGATCCAGATAGACCAGCCCTTCGGCCAGCTTCAGCGCCGTCTCCAGGCTGTCCGCCAGCCGGGTCTCGATGCCTGCGCGGACGACCAGCCGGTCGACCACCACCTCGATATCGTGCTTGTATTTCTTGTCGAGCGCCGGCGCGTCCTCGATCGGGTAATAGGTGCCGTCGACACGGACGCGGGCGAAGCCGGCTTTCTGCCATTCGGCCAGCTCCCTGCGATACTCGCCCTTGCGGCCGCGGACGACCGGGGCGAGCAGATAGAGGCGGGTGCCTTCGGGCAGCAGCATCACCCGGTCGACCATCTGGCTGACCGTCTGGGCGCTGATCGGCAGGCCGGTGGCGGGGCTGTAGGGAATGCCGACCCGCGCCCAGAGCAGGCGCATGTAATCGTAGATCTCGGTGACGGTGGCGACGGTCGAGCGCGGGTTGCGGCTTGTCGTCTTCTGCTCGATCGAGATGGCGGGGGAAAGGCCCTCGATATGATCGACGTCGGGCTTCTGCATCATCTCGAGGAACTGGCGGGCATAAGCCGATAGCGACTCGACGTAGCGGCGCTGGCCCTCGGCATAGATGGTGTCGAAGGCGAGCGAGGATTTGCCCGAGCCCGACAGGCCGGTGATGACCGTCAGCGCGTTCTTGGGGATGTCGACGTCGACTCCCTTCAGATTATGCTCGCGCGCGCCGCGGACGCTTAGGTGAGTCAGCATTCGGTACACCGATGCTTTGTTATGCGAGTCAGCATGGCCGTTCCAGATTTGTTCTCAAGGTAAAGGGGAGCGCGCCCGAGGTCAACGCGGCTGCTGTGGAGATGGGTGCGGGGAGGTCGTGGGGCAAGGTGTCGAATGTGCCGGAGGCGTGACGGCCGTCACGCGAACAGGTTCCCTTTCCGAGCGACAAGGGCGTCGCAATCGAAAGGGACCCCACCATGCCCACCATCACCTTCGCCGTCGACACCGACTCACCGGACGTCCGGCTCAACATCAGGAAGAACAATCAGCTCGAGCCCGTGAATCTCAACCACGGCAGCGGCACAAAGGACTATCCGGCAAGCTACGTCGCCACGGCGGTCCTCTTCTTTCGCGGCCCGGTCGGGACGAAAGCGAGGGTCAAGATCAGCCAGGATGTCGGCGGCGAGCAGGTCGTTCTCGCGCTGAGAAATTTCATCGAAATCACCGAACCGAGCGGTCAGGCAACGGCCGATATAGGCTTCGCCGTTCTCTAGGGGAGGAAGCTCGATGCCCGCCTATCTCCAGACTATATCTGCGATCGCGATTTCCACCGCGATCTGTTGCAGTGCCGTTTCCCCGGCATCTGCGCAGGTGAGCGATGCGGAAGCGCTTGCCGCCAAGCTCGGCGTCAAACAGGGCGGCGAGCAGGAGGCGGACGATCGCAGAATCGTAGAGGACCAGGGGCCGGCCGGCCGCAGCGGCTATTCCCCTTCGGATCCGACCTTGCAGCTCTTGGCGGAGAGCGGGAAAACCGAGGTGTCGTTGGGGATTACCCTGGGCAGTTCCACGGTCCACGTGGACCCGAACAACCCGCTGCGGCAGCGCGCCCAGACGACGCGCTTCTCGTTCCAGGGCTTCGCCCCTGTCGCCAAGGACGGGGGAGACCGGTTCGTCAATCTGGCGAAACCGCTGAGCGGTTCCCGCCTGAAGATCGGTCTGGTTCACTATTTCAGCAATTACACGCTGGACAGCCGGGTCGTTGCTGAGGCGGCGAGGATCATGAACCTGTCGCTCGGCAGCTGCATCCGGCAGAAGATAAACGCCTGGGCGGCCGACAAGCCGGCATCGGCGCAGCAACTGGCTGCCAGCTATCTCGCGACGGTGGGTCAAAGGATGGTAAACGGAGGAAGCGAGACCGAACAAGTCTTGAACGAGTTGAACCGCGGCAAGGATTTTGCCGATATTCCGGTCGACGTCAAAGACTGGTGCCGCATCGGACTCGTCGATGGCGGAATACGAAACAATGAAGAGTTGATCGGTCGGTTCGGAGGCGGGGAACCGGTCCTGTCGTCGATCCGCGCCGTGACCGCCGAGGCTCCAACCTACTTCGTCGGCGGCGACGCGACGTTCGGCCGCAAGAGCTTCTCGTTCCTCGACCGCACCGCCTTCGCGACCCAGGAGAAGGGCAAAGGCGAATATCAGCTTTCGGTCTTTGCCGGCATCATCAGCGGCAACGGCCTGTGGTCGCTGCGCGGCGGCGTCAGCCATTCGGTCACCTACTCGGCGCAGGATGAGATCGAGCTGTGCCAACCGACGAGCACGCCCGGCCAGACCCAGTGTCTGAGCGGCCCGGACGGCGCGCCGAACCGGACCAAGCGAACTGCAGTGACCGTCGAAGGCCGCCGCCTTTTCGACCTGCCGGGGACGAAAGCGCGTATTGGCGTCGCTCCGGAATTCTCCATCGATCCGGGCAACGGCGACTATTCGATCGACATGCCGATCTATTTCGCGCCCGACAAGGACGGCCATCTGACCGGCGGCATCCGCTTCAGCTATGCGAGCGAAAAGAAGAACCTGTCTTTCGGCGTCTTCGTCGGCGTCCCCTTCACCGTGTTCCAGTAGGAGGATGAACTGCCGTATGTCGGCGGGACGGACGACATCCCGGGAGCGGCGGTCAGAGGGCGCAAACCGGCTGTGACCCGCTCCGCGACGGGGGACCAGAGCTGGACCGACCTGCCCGGCGGCAAATGAGCCCAGAGTAGGCGCCACGCGTTCATCGTGAAATCGTTCGACTTATTTGGGCTTTACCTCCGATCCGGTTCAATCTCTTTCAGGAATGCTTTTGACGAATGCGCGAATCGGCGTAGCCTCTTCAATTCAGGCTGCATGGAGTCGTGGGGGCGACTCTTCCGCCCAATTCACGTCTCGCCCCCGGCGCCGGCGCCTGCCCGGACGAGGAGGGGATGATGACCATTTTGCGCCTTTCGTGCAGCGTCGCCGCGCTGGCCGCCGCCGCAGTGCTTGCCGCTCATGCCGCCAACGGCGCCGCCCAGGGCAAGGGCAAGGCCAATCCGGCGCTGACGCCCGCCGCCCGCGAGGCGGTGCTCGCCCACCCTCCCGTGCTGTTGCTCGTGCCTTTGCGCAAATCGATCACGGCGCTGACGCCGGCGGAGATTGCCAGCCTGCGCAAGGGCTATGCCCAGATGATCGCCTGGAACAGCGCGCCGCACGGCAGCGCCAATTTCAAGCGGAGCCTGATCTACTGGGCGAACATGCATGCCTATTTCGGCAATGGCTGCGCCGGCGCGGGCGGCCTCGGCGCCGCGGGGATGAGCGGCCTGTCGGCGCAAAATCCGACGACTCCGGACGAGAACACGACCTGGTGCACCTGCGAGCACGGCACCATCCAGTTCCTCACCTGGCACCGCATGTACCTCTATTATTTCGAGAAGGTGCTGCAGGCGGCGGCCGGCGATCCGAAGCTGAGGCTGCCTTATTGGGATTATGAGACGGACGGCCACATCCCGGCCGCCTATCGCAGCCCGACCTATGTCCTGAACGGCGCGACCGTCCCGAACCCGCTCTTCATCGCCAACCGCAAGTCGACGCTCAACGCCGGCACGGCGACTCTGACGGCGGCGGTGGTCTCGACTGCGGGGGCGATGCCGGCGACCAGCTATGCGCCGTTCAACAGCGCGATCGAGCAGACGCCGCACGGCGCCGTCCACTGCGCGACCGGCGTCGGCGGCTGCCCGACCGGCTATATGGGCGCCGTGCCCGCGGCCGGGAACGACCCGATCTTCTACAGCCACCACGCCAATATCGACCGGCTCTACGAGTGCTGGCTGAAGGTCAATCCGGCCCAGCGCCTGCCGAGCGGGGCGACGCTCACCGCCAATTTCAGCTTCATCGAC
Organism: Sphingomonadales bacterium; assembly: GCA_034668705.1. Lineage (GTDB taxonomy): Bacteria > Pseudomonadota > Alphaproteobacteria > Sphingomonadales > Sphingomonadaceae > Allosphingosinicella. Next base: position 33,870 of record JAXDOV010000012.1, on the reverse strand, counting down.
GGCGCCGGCAATCTGGTCACCCGCCAGGTCGCCGACATGAAGACCGTCCAGCAGCTCGGCTACAATTATACCGCCGGCGGTGGCTGCCCGAAGATCCTCCTCCCGCATCCGATCATCCTGCAGGGGCAGCCGGTGAAGGTGATCCCGCTGCTCGGGCCGACCCAGCTCCCGCCCGGCACGACCAACGTGCCGCTGCACCTCGCGCCCGAGCTTCGCATGGTCCGCCGCGTCGGGGCGGCCGCAGGCGCGCCGGCGCGGCAGGCGACCCTGGTGCTCGAAGGCGTCGCCGCCGACGCGCCGGGCATGATGGTCGAGGTCGCGCTGCAGGGGCCGGACGGCCGACGGGTGCCGATCGGCGTCGTCAACGGGTTCAACGACACCGCGCCGCGCCACGCAATGGCGGGGATGGCGGCGACCCCCGCCGACCGCAAGACGTTCGACGCGACGGCGGCGCTGCAGGCGCTCGGCGGCGCGCAGGACGCGCAGCTGGTCCTGCAGCCGACCACCGGCGTGACCGGCGCCACCGGGCTGACGGAGACGCCCCGCGCCGGCGTCCGCGTCAGCGCGGTGCGGATCGAGCTGCGCTGAGCCGATGGGAGAGGGGCCGCCGCGATCAGGGCGGCTCCGTGCCCGTTCAGGGCCGATCAATCCGACGGTCGCTAGACGACCAAAGGGGCGCGGCCGTGAAGGAGCAGGCGATGCGCAGGATGTGGATGGCGGCGGCGCTGGCGACCGCGCTGCCGCTGGCGAGCCCAGTCTCCGGACATGAGGCGGTGCTGGCCGGCCCGACGATCCTGAAGCAGGGCGCCACGATCGTGCCGGTGCGGCTGGACCGACGCCTGTCCGCGGCGGGCGGCACGCGGCGGTCGGTGGTGATCGAAGGCCTCGCTTATGATGCGCCGCCGGGCGTGCTCTACGAAGTCTCGCTGCAGGCGCCGAACGGCCGCCGCGCCCCGCTCGGCGTGATCAGCTTCTACAACCGCACCGCGCCCGGCTACGGCCCAGCGCTCGCCGCCGACGACAGCAAAAGAATGTTCGACGCGACCGAGGCGCTGCGCCGGCTCGGCGGCCAGGCCTCGGCCATCGTGTTCGAGCCGAGCGCCGGCGTCACCGGCCCCGGCGTGACGGCGGCGGCCAACCCCGCCGCCCGCGTCCGCTTCGCCTCGGTGCGGCTGAAATAGGGCGCTACTTGTTCTCCGGCGAAAGCTGGGGCCGACAAAGCAACTGGACCCCGGCTTTCGCCGGGGAACAGCGGGAACCTGATCCGCCCCGCCTCAGCCCGCCTCGACGCACATGGCGATGCCCATGCCGCCGCCGATGCACAAAGTCGCCAGGCCCTTCTTCGCGCCGCGGCGGTTCATTTCGTAGAGCAGGGTGGTCAGCACCCGCGCCCCCGAGGCGCCGATCGGGTGGCCGATGGCGATGGCGCCGCCATTGACGTTGACCCTGGCCGGATCCCAGCCGAGCTCCTTGCCGACCGCCAGCGCCTGCGCGGCGAAGGCCTCATTGGCCTCGATCAAGTCGAGATCGGCAAGCGTCCAGCCGGCCTTCTCCAGCGCCCGCCGGGTCGCCGGCACCGGGCCGATGCCCATGATCGAGGGGTCGACGCCGGCCGAGGCCCAGCTTGCGATCCGCGCCAGCACTTTCGCGCCGCGCCGCGCCGCTTCCTCGGCGGACATCACCACCAGAGCGGCGCCGCCGTCGTTGAGGCCGGAGGCGTTGCCCGCGGTCACCGTGCCGTCCTTGCGGAAGGCGGGCCTCAGCCCGGCCAGCGACGCCTGCTCGACGCCGTCGCGGATATATTCGTCCTTGTCGACGATCGTGTCGCCCTTGCGGCCCTTGACCGTCACCGGCGCGATCTCGTCGGCGAAGCGGCCTTCGGCGCGCGCCGCCGAGGCCTTGTTCTGCGAGGCGGTGGCGAAGGCGTCCTGCTCGTCGCGGGTGATCTGGTAGCGCTCGGCGACATTCTCGGCGGTGATGCCCATGTGGTAATTGTTGAAGGCGTCGGTCAGCCCGTCCTTGATCATCGTGTCGATCAGCTCGAGGCCGCCCATCTTGGTGCCGTTGCGGAGATTCTGGGCATGGGCGGACAGGCTCATGCTCTCCTGGCCGCCGGCGACGACGATGCGCGAATCGCCGGTGAGGATCGCCTGGCTCGCCAGCGCCACCGCGCGCAGGCCCGAGCCGCAGACCTGGTTGACGCCCCAGGCCGGCACTTCCTTCGGCACGCCCGCCGCCATCGACGCCTGGCGGGCCGGGTTCTGGCCCTGGGCCGCGGTCAGCACCTGGCCGAGGATCACCTCGCTCACCTCTTCCGGCGCGACGCCCGCCTGCTCGAGCGCGGCGACGATGGCGATCCGGCCGAGCTCGTGGGCGGGGACGGCGCCGAGGGCGCCGAGGAAGGCGCCGACCGGCGTGCGCCTGGCGGCGGTGATGACGACGTCGGTCGCTTTGGGGGTCATGGCGTGCGACTCCTGATCTGTAGGGCTTGCCGCGCCCCTATCACTTTGCTGCAGTGCGGGAAAGCCAGGCGGCGAGCGGCGCCCACAAGGCCTGCTCGGCGCGGCCGCCGATCACCATGCCGACATGGCCGGAGGCGATCGCCAGCCTTTCGCCCGCGCCCGCCGCCGAGGCCGCCGGCACGATCCGGTCGCTGGTCGAGACGATGTCGAGCACCGGGCAGGCGAGCGTTGCGGGCTCGACGGCCCTGCCGCCGACGCGCCACTCGCCGCGGCCCGGCGCGTCGTCGCGGAACAGGGCCTCGAACAGCTCCCGCGCGGCGGCGGCGGCGAGCGGCGGCCCGTCATTGGCCCAATCCTCGAGGATGACGAAGCGCCGCGCCTCCTCGCTCGCCGGATCCATCGCCGCGAAATCCTCGAACTTGCGCACCGTCCGCGCCGGGTCGAGCGCCCAGAAGGCGCTTTGCAGCATCTCCATCGGCAGCAGGCCGAGCCGCGCGCTCGCCGGTCCGGCGAAGTCCCACAAACCCGCCAGCCGCGCCCGCGCCTCGTCCGGAAAGCCTGCGAAATGCCAGGGCGCGGCGATCGCCGCGACGCCCTTCACCGGCCGCAGCGAGGCGGCGGCGAAGGCCATGGTGCCGCCGAGGCAATAGCCGACCAGCGCCGGCGCCTCGTCCAGGGCGTCGAGCAACGGCAGCAATATCCCGGTGACGTGATCGGCGACCGAGAGGCCGGACCGCGCGCCGACGTCCCAGCCCCAGTCGACGAGCAGCGGCCGCACGTCCCGTCCGGCGAGCCAGCGCAGCAGCGACTTGCCTTCGAGGTCGAGGATCGAAGGCGGGTTGATCAGCGACGGCACGAACACCACCGGCATGCCCCGCCCCCCATAATCGCGAAGGCTGGCCCCCAGCCGCTCCGCAACCGGCGGCATCGACGGCCGCGGCGCAGCGCGCTGGGCCTCCTGATATTTCCTCAGCCCCTCCAGCGCGCGGGCCATGCGCGCCGGCTCGGCCGCGGTCTCGCTGCGCAGCATTTCGAGGAACAAGGGCAGCGGCCGGGGCTTGTGTTGCGGTGCGGCAAGCTTTGGTGCTAGTGCGGAATCCGGCACAGCCGAGGAGTTCCCAATGGCCGCATCCGGGTCTGTCGACGACGTGGTCATCATCAAGAAATACGCGAACCGGCGGCTCTACGACACCGAAAGCTCGTCCTACATCACATTGGACCGGCTGGCGGAGATGGTCCGGCAGAAACGCCAGTTCCAGGTGGTCGACGCCAAATCGGGCGAGGACATCACCCGGCAGGTGCTGGCGCAGATCATCATGGACGAGGAAGCGCGCGGCTCCGAGATGCTGCCGATCAACTTCCTGCGCCAGTTGATCGGCATGTATGGCGGGCAGATGCAGTCGATGGTGCCGCATTATCTGGAGGCCTCGCTCGACGCCTTTCAGCGCAACCAGTCCCAGTTCCGCGACGCGCTGGCCGGCGCCCTCTCCAACAATCCCTTCGCCGAGATGGCGCGGCGCAACATGGAATTGTTTCAGGCGGCCGCGGGCGGCGCGAAAGGCGCCGCCGCCGCCGGCAGCGCCGGCGCGAAACCGGAAGCGCCCGCCCGCGACGACGAGATCGCGCGGCTGAAAGCGGAGCTCGCCGACCTCCAGTCCAAGGTCGAAAAGCTCGTCCGCTGATCCGTCGCGACGGATGAACCCCACGCTGTTCCCCGGCGAAAGCCGGGGTCCAGTCTCCTTGCCGGGCCCCGGCTTTCGCCGGGCAACTGGTATGAAAGGCGGAGCGATTGGCCGATCTCAACCCCAATCAGCAGCTCTGGATCGCCGCCGCCGGCTTCGTCCTGCTCGGCATCCTCAGCGCCGTCGCCGCCCATCGCCGCAACCGCCGCCGCGACATCGACCGGCCGGGCTGGGTCAGCTGGTCGCTGGTCGAGATCCTCTCCTTCTTCCTCGCCTTCGCCGCCGCGGCGCTCGCGGTGAAGCTCTGAAGCATTTTCCAGTCGGGTCGAAGCACCCGACGACTCGGAAAATGCGGAAAACATCCAAACGGCAGGCTACGCGCAATCCGCACCTGCTCATTTCAGCTGCGCCGCCGGCTGCAGCCGGTCGACCTCCTCGCGTTCCGGCTGCCTGAGCGCGGGGTTGAGGCGGGCGATGCTGCACAGGCCGGCGACGAGCGCCAAGCCTGCCGAGACGAAGGAAGGAGTCGGCCCGCCGCCGCTGCCGAGCGCGAGCAGCAAGGCGACGACGGTGGCGCCGAGCGTCTGCCCGGTCAGCCGCGTCGTCGCGAGCAGCCCGCCGGCCGAGGCCGCCCGCTCGCGCGGCGCCGAGCCGATGATCAGCCGCGCATTGGGCGACAGGAACAGGCCGAAGCCGACGCCGCACAAGGCCATCCGCCAGGCGATGTCGAGATAATGCGGATGCGCCGGCAGGAAGGCGAGGAGCAGCAGGTCCGAGGTGGCGATCGCCATGCCGATGCCGCCGAGCAGGCCCGCCGGCACCCCCCGGTCCGACAAGGCGCCGGCGGCGGGGGAAACGAACATCATCGCCAGCGGCCAGGGCGCGATCGTCGCTCCGACCGCGCTCGGCGCGAAGCCATAGGCGTGCTCGAGCCGGAACGGCATCGACAGGATCAGGGTCATCGAAGCGACGAAGGCGGTGAAGGCGCCGATCGTCGACAAGGCGAAGACCGGCCGCGCCAGCAGGTCGACCGGCATGATCGGCCGTTCCTCGCCCAGCTCGCGCCGCACGAAGATGAAGGCGATCAGGATGCCGACGGCGACGATCGCGGCGGAGACCACCGGCGAATCGCCGTGGACGCCGCTCTCGAAGCCGGCGACGATGAAGCCGAAGGTGAGCGCGCAGAGCACGGCGCCGAGCAGGTCGAACTCCCCGGCGCGCGGCTCCGGCTCGGGCAGGTTCCGGCCGAGCAGCAGCGACAGGATGGCGAAGGGCGCGGCGGCGGCGAACACCCAGGGCCAGGAGCCGAAGGCGAGGACGATGCCGCCCAGGGTCGGCGCCAGGGCCGCCGAGCTCGAGACGACGACGCTGTTGATGCCGAGCCCGCGGCCGAGCTGGCGCGGCGGATAGATGGCGCGCAGCAAGGCCGAGGAGACGCTGAGCGCCGCCGCCGCGCCGAGCGCCTGCGCCGCCCGCACCACCAGCAGGAAGGGCAGGCTGCGCGCGAAGAAGCAGAGGATGGTGGCGATGGTGAAGACGATCTGGCCGAGCTGGTAGAGCCGCCGGTGGCCGAGCCGGTCGCCCAGCGCCGAGAAGGGCAGCAGGGTCATCACCAGCACCAATTGGTAGATCGTCACCACCAGCACCGCGGCGGAATTGTCGACCCGGAGCGCGCGCGCGATCGTCGGCAGCGCCACCGACGGAATGGCGCCGTCGATGACGACCAAGGCCGTGCCGAACGAAATGGCACCGATCGCCCAGTAACGGCGGGGGAGGGGGAGGCCTTCGGTCATGCGCGCTTAGTGCGCGAGCGAGGGAGGGGTTCCCCGCTCAATATTTACGTCGATCCCCGGCGTAAGCCGGGGTCCAGCGGCTCGGCTTGGAGATTGGGCCCCGGCCTGCGCCGGGACCATCCATTTGGCCGGTTCAAGCCACATCCACGAAGCTATCCAGCACCCGTTTCCGCCCGGCATGCTCGAACTCGATCTCGAGCTTGTTGCCTTCGATCTCCGCCACCAGGCCGTAGCCGAACTTGCCATGGAAGACGCGCTGCCCGATGGCGATGTCGGTGCGGCCGGGATTGCCCAGGCTGATTGCGCTCGCCCGCACCTCGACCACCCGCTGCGGCGTCCGCTCGAAGCCGCCGGTCACCGCCCGCCGCCAGCCGGGGCCCCTGGTCTGGCCCCGGGACACGTCGGCGAAGGGGTCGGCGCGCTCCGACCAGTTCGCCCGCCACAGGCTCTCGCCGCCGGCCATCGAATTTTCCTGGGTGACGTGGGCGTCGGGCAGCTCGGCGACGAAGCGCGACGGGATGGACGAGGTCCACTGGCCGTAGATGCGGCGGTTGGCGGCGTGGAAGATGAAGCAGCGCCGCCGCGCCCGCGTGATCGCGACGTAAGCGAGCCGGCGCTCCTCCTCGAGGCTGGCATTGCCGCCCTCGTCGAGCGCGCGCTGCGAGGGGAACACGCCCTCCTCCCAGCCGGCGAGGAAGATCGTGTCATATTCGAGGCCCTTGGCGGCATGGATGGTCATGATCGTGACCTTCGCCGTCTCCTGCGCCTCGTCATTCTCCATCACCAGGCTGACATGTTCGAGGAAGGCGCCGAGGGTCTCGTAATCCTCCATCGCCCGGGTGAGCTCGGTGAGGTTCTCGAGCCGGCCGGCGCTCTCGGCCGAGCGGTCGGCCTGAAGCATCGCCGTATAGCCGCTCTCGTCGAGCACCAGCCGCGCCAGCTCCGGGTGGGGAAGCGCGTCGAGCCGCGCGCGCCAGCGGGCGAAGTCGCCGACCAGATTGGCCAGCGCGCGGCGGGCCTGCGGCGTCAGCTCGTCCGAATCGAGGATCTGCGCCGCCGCCAGCATCAGCGGCACGCCGGAGGCGCGGGCGAGCGAATGGATCTTCGCCACCGCCTTGTCGCCGAGGCCGCGCTTGGGCGTGTTGACGATCCGCTCGAAGGCGAGGTCGTCGGCCGGCTGGGCGATCACCCGCAGATAAGCGAGCGCGTCCCTGATTTCGGCGCGCTCGTAGAAGCGGAAGCCGCCGACGATCCGGTAGGGCAGCCCGATGGCGATGAACCGGTCCTCGAACTCGCGGGTCTGGAACTGGGCGCGGACCAGGATCGCGCAATCGCTGGCGCTGCCGCCGCGGCGCTGGACCGCCTCGATCTCCTCGCCGACCCGCCGCGCCTCCTCGGGCCCGTCCCAGACGCCGACGACATGGACCTTCTCGCCCTCGCCGCCGGTCTCGTCGCGGCTCTCGGTCCAGAGCGTCTTGCCGAGCCGGCCGCCATTATGGGCGATGAGGCCGGAAGCGGCGGCGAGGATGTGCGGCGTCGACCGGTAATTCTGCTCGAGCCGGACCATCTTGGCGCCGGGAAAGTCCTTGTCGAAGCGCAGGATGTTGGCGACCTCGGCGCCGCGCCAGGAGTAGATGGACTGGTCGTCGTCGCCGACGCAGCAGATGTTCTTGCGCTCCCGGGCGAGCAGCCGCAGCCAGAGATATTGGGCCTGGTTGGTGTCCTGATATTCGTCGACCAGGATATATTTGAACCGCTTCTGGTAGAGCTCGAGCACGTCGCGCTGGGTCCGCAGGATCACCAGCATGTGGAGCAGGAGGTCGCCGAAGTCGCAGGCGTTGAGCGCCTTCAGCCGCTGCTGGTAGCGCGCGTAGAGCTCGGCGCCCTTGCCGTTGGCGAAGGCCTCGGCCTCGCCGGCATCGACCTGGTCCGGGGTCAAGCCGCGATTCTTCCAGCGGTCGATCAGCCCGCCGAGCAGCCGCGCCGGCCAGCGTTTCTCGTCGAGATCGGCGGCGGCGATCAATTGCTTCATCAGCCGCAGCTGGTCGTCCGTGTCGAGGATGGTGTAATTGGACTGGAGCCCGACCAGTTCGGCATGGCGGCGCAGCATCTTCGCCGCGACCGAGTGAAAGGTGCCGAGCCAGGGCATGCCTTCGACGGCGTCGCCGACGATCCGCCCGACCCTCTCCTTCATCTCGCGCGCCGCCTTGTTGGTGAAGGTGACGGCGAGGATCTCGGACGGCCAGGCGCGGCGGGTGGCGATCAGATGGGCGAGCCGCGCGGTCAGGGCCGCGGTCTTGCCGGTGCCGGCGCCGGCCAGCACCAATACCGGCCCCTCGGTCGTCAGCACCGCCTCCCGCTGCGGCGGGTTGAGGCCGGCGAGATAGGGGGGGTCGGGGGCGAGGGAAGGAGCTTCGATCACCCCGAACAGCTAGGGAACGCGGCGGTGGAGCACAAGCCTGAGCAGGGTCGCCGCGGCGAGCCTTGCAGCCGCGCGCCGCCGGTCGTCAGCGGGCCGGAGCGGACGCGTTCGCCGTCGGGGAACGGGCCGCCTCGTGCGGCGGCACGAACGCGATCACCGCCGCCGCCGTAAGCGCTCCCGCGACGAAAGCGCCGAGGCTGACATAGCTGAGCGGATCGATGCCGGCGGCGGCCTTGCGGGCCCTGTCAAAGACGAGGTCCGCGAGGCGATCGTGCAGCAAGGCGGCGTCCTGCGTCGCGGGAGTCGCGCCGGGCGCCGGTTCTTCAGGCGCATAGCGCGCGAGATCCTTGAGCTCCTTGTCCGAGATGTCCAGCGGCAGCTTGCGCCGGCCGATAAGCCGCCGGACTTCGGTCGCATTCCGGCGGTGCCGATAGAATTTGCCGAAGCCCGACTGCGCCTCGCGCATCTTCAGGGTCGCCCAGGCTCCAGTGGAGAGCCCGATCAGCCAGATGACCACGGGGAGCATCAGCCATCTGACGGTCGAGCCCGAATGTTCGGCGAAGGTGAGGAGGGCCGCCGCCGCACCTCCGTTGAGGAGGATCAGCAGCTTGAGCTGCTCGACTTCGAGATTGTGGGTGAATTCGTTGAGCGCGAGCTCGTGCTCTCGGTCGCGCTCATATTTTACCAGCTCGAAGTCGGTCTCCGTCGCGTCCGGCATTCGCCCTCTCCTTCCGCTGCCCGATCATAACGTAAGCCGGCAGAAGTCGCTTCGGCTTTCCGGGTGGATCGGTTATCCTGCTTTTCGGTCCCCGCCCGCGCGGCTTCTTGGGGGAGAAGACGAATGACTTTGCCGGTTCGGACGAAATCGTCGCCGCGCGCCCTTCGCCGCGAATCATCCGCCGCCGCGGGCAGAGGGGCATGAGCACCGCACCGACCCCGCCGGCGCCGGGCCAGGGCGCCGACATCCAGGACTTCATCCTCGCGCGAGAGCTGGCGGAAGTCTATCTGCTGCTCGACAACATCTCCTCGGGCAAAAGCAAGATGATCCCGACGGACGCAAACGACATCTTCGCCAAGGACAAGACCAAGACCTGGCTCGAGCAGATTTGCGAGATCGCCTGGCCGCCCGATCCGCAGGACCATTCCAGCCATGCCGCCAATGCGGCCAAGCTGATCCGCGCGAAGGACATGCTCAACATCGCCGCGGCGCCGGCGACGGGCGCCAGCATCGCCTTCACCCTGACCGTGGTCGGCGAGTCGCGCGATCCGCAGACCGGGGTTCCCTGGTGGCGGCGGGGGCTGCTGTGGCTCGCCGACGCGCTGCCGGGTCCGGTTTTCACGGCCTCGGGCGGCTTCACCGGCACCGGCAATGGAGGCGGAACCGGCGACGGGGGCCCGCCGCCGCCGCCGACGCGCGCATCCCTGGCGGCGCTCGCTTATCCGACCTTCGCCCGCCGCGCCGTCCGTTACCGGATCGCCTTCTTCTCACTGATCATCTTCCTCATGCTGTGGCTGATCGTCACCTGCTTCGTGTCGTGGGACATCGCCACGGGAAGCTCGCTGCTGAACCGGGTGAACGCGCTCGACACCGTTCGGCTCGCCGCGCAACAGACCGGCGACGGCAGCGCATCCTCCGGACCCGCGCGGCAGCAAGTGTCGGTACAGCCGGGACCGCAGCCCAATCGTGCCCCGCCACCGCCGCCGGCAGGCGGCGCGGCGAACGGACCGCAGCAGGCGCCGGTCGCTGCCAATGCCGGCACCAACGCGAACACCACCACCACCACCACCACCACCACCACCACCAAGGCGAACGCCCCGGACCAGCCCGACCGCAACGAGCTTGCCCGCAGGAACGCCGCCGACAATCTCCTCCACTGGCTGCAAAAGCCCACCTGGCTGCGCCAGCTGCTGATCGGTCGCATGGGCGGCGGCGGCGAACCCTATCTCATCACCCAGCCGGCCGCGCCCGCTCAGGCCGGCGGAGGCCCAGCCGCGCCGCCGGCCGCCGCCCCGCCGGAGGCCAATGTCGAATGGGCGGCGGTCTGCATCGCCGTCCTCGCCGGGACCATCCTGCCGATCTTCTACGGATTGCTCGGCGCCGCCGCGGCGGTGGTCCGGTCGGTCTCGGCCAAGATCCGCGACAGCACCCTGATGCCGCGCGACCTCGGCCTCGCCTACGTCCAGCTCGCTCTGGGGGCGGTGATCGGCGCCTGCGTCGGTCTGTTCGTGGCGTCGGACGGCGGTGCCGGGGCCACCCAGCAGGGCCTGCTCGGCAGCGTGCATCTGTCGGCCCCGGCCTTGTGCTTCGTCGCCGGCTTCGGCGTCGAGGGCGTCTTCCAGGCGCTCGAATCCTTGATGCGCCGGGTCTTCAACATCGAGCAGCCCAAGCCGACGACGCCCTGATCCTCACAAGCCTCAGAGCTTGCGCAGCAGGGTGATCCGCGCCTTGCCGTAGGTGCGCACCGTCTCTTCCTCGAAGCCCTCCGCCGCGAGCGGCTCGTCCCGTTCGGTCTCGACGCTGGCGAGGCCGCCCGCCGCCAGCGGCAGGCGCGCGAGCGCGGCCGGGGCGAGGCCGCTGCGATAAGGCGGATCGAGGAAGGCGAGATCGAGCGGGCCCGCGACGCGGGCATGCTCGGCGCCGCCGGGGACGATCTCCGCCGACGCGCCGAGCGCCGCGACGTTCGCCCGGATCGCGTCGATCGCGACCCGGTCGCGCTCGACGAAGACGCAATGCGCCGCCCCCCGCGACAGCGCCTCCAGCCCCAGCGCGCCGGAGCCGGCGAAGAGGTCCGCGACCCGCAGCCCTTCGAAGCTGCCGATCCGGCTGGCGAGCATCGAGAACAGGGCTTCGCGCGCGCGGTCGGAGGTCGGCCTTGTGGCAGGCCCCGCCGGCGCCGCCAGCTTGCGCCCTCGCCACCGCCCGGCGACGATCCTCACTTCTTTCGCCCCTCCCTTTCAAGGGAGGGGGAAGGGGTGGGTCGCGAGCGAAGCGAGCGCTTCTGAGCCGATGAAGGACTTTGGCGGGCATCGAGCCCCCCAAAGTCCTCACCCACCCCCTTCCCCTCCCTTGAAAGGGAGGGGCTGCGAAGGGTCTTCCGGAACGCCACCAGATCGTGCTGGCGCACTTCCTCGACCGCGCCGGGGGGGAGGTCGGCGAGGGGGAAGGGGCCGTAGGCGGTGCGGATCAGGCGCGAGACCTTGAGGCCGAGATGCTCGAGCACCCGCCGCACCTCGCGATTCTTGCCCTCGGCCAGCCTCAGCTCGACCCAGGCGTTGCGGCCGGTGCGGCGCTCGAGATTGGCGTCGATCGGGCCGTAGCGCATGCCCTCGATCTCCACCCCCTGGATCAGCTGCTCGAGCTGGTCCTGGCTGACCGCGCCGAAGACGCGGGCGCGGTAGCTGCGCTCGACGCCGGTGGCCGGCAGCTCGAGCTGGCGCTTGAGCTCGCCGTCGGTGGTGAGGAGGAGCAGCCCCTCGGTGTTGAGGTCGAGCCGGCCGACCGGCATCAGCCGCGGCAGGTCGCGGGGCAGCCGGTCGTAGATGGTCGGGCGGCCTTTCGGGTCCCGCTCGGTGGTCAGCAGGCCGGCCGGCTTGTGGTAGCGGAACAGGCGGGCGGGGGCGGGGGCGCTGACCGGCTTGCCGTCGACGGTGACGCCGTGCAGCGAGGCGAGCAGGGTCGCCGGCGTCTCCACCTTGACGCCGCCGATGGCGACGCGGCCCTCGGCGATCATCCGCTCGACCTCGCGGCGCGAGGCGATGCCGGCGCGGGCGAGCAGCTTGGCGATGCGCTGGCCGTCGCGCGTGTCGCGGGCGATGTCGCGGGCCATTTCGCGGGGTGCACGGGGCGGGGGCAAGCTCATTCTCCACGTCAGGGCCGGGAAGCCGGAAATTCGCGCCGGGCGGCGGCGCGAACCGGCACCGATGACCGGCTCGCTCGTTACGCTTCAGAACCGGTTGCGGAAGGGCGAGACCCATAGATGTTGTTCGGCAGGCGCGAAAGGGCGATCCATCGCATCGTCATCGTCGAGGACGAGCCTTTGATCGCCTTCGACATCGAGCATATGCTCGGCGACGCCGGCTATGAGGTGGTCGCCACCGTCGACAATCTCGCCGACGTCACCCGCCTGCTCGTCGAGGAGAGCTTCGACCTCATCCTCTGCGACATCCAGCTGCGCGGCGAGGGCGACGGCATGGACGTGGCCCGGGCGGCGGCGGCGAAGAAAGTGCCGGTGCTGTTCGTCTCGGGCAATTGCCCGGTCGACGCGCAGACCCTCGGCGTCGGCTGCCTCGCCAAGCCCTATTCGGAAAAGACGCTGAAAAGCGCGCTGGTGGCGCTGGACCGGAAGCTGCGCGGCGAGAAGGTGAAGCGCCTGCCGCCGGGGCTGAGCCTGTACGAATCGGCCTGAGCGACTTCCCCCGCCGCCGTCATTGCGAGGAGCGAAGGCGCTTGCCGCCACGCGCTGCGCTGGATTGCCGCGCTGCGCTCGCAATGACGGCTGGGGTCGCCTACTCCGCCAACCCCCGCTCCACCGCGTCGTGGAAATGGCGGATGCCGGTCTCCAGCGTGCCGAGGGTCAGCTCCTCCAGCACCCCCGCCGACAGCCCTTCCTGCCCCAGCGCCGCGGCGCGATAATCCTCGCCGGCGAACACGCCCTCGTCGAGCAGGGTCCAGCTGCGCGCCCAATGATCCTCTTCCTCGGGCGTCGCCGGCGGCTCCGGGATCAGCATGAAATCCTCGACCAAGGTGCGGCCGACCGCCTGCGGCATCAGCACCATGATGTTCACGTAATCCGGGCTCATGATCATGATCGTCGCCGGGAACAGCTGATAGGCGAAGGTGATCGCCGAGCGCAGGGCCGCCCAGTCGCCATGGTCGATCGCGGCGAGATGGTCGGTGCGGCCGACCGCCGAGCGCTGGTGGCTGCCGATCGTGTCGGCGGCGGTGACGCCGTCGGCGAAGAAGCGGGCGATGGTCGGCGAATGGAGGCGGTGGACGTGATAGGATTCGAGGAAGGCGTCCATGATCAGCTTCCAGTTCGCCGCGACGTCGTGGACGCGGCGCCGGTAGAGGTGATGGCCGGCAAGGCCGAAGGCGTCGAATTCCGGCGCGAGGCCATGGGCGTCGGCGAAATCCGCTTGCTCGCGCGCGAACCAGATCAGCCCGCCGGCCTCGGCCGAGGGCAGTTCGGCGAGGTGGAATTGGGTCCTGTCGAGGCCCGGGAAGCTGTCCGGCCGGGGGATGCCCGCGAGCGCGCCGTCGAGCGCATAGGACCAGGCATGATAGGGGCAGACCAGCCGCGGCGCGCAATGCGGCTCGGCGCCCTCGACCAGCCGCGTGCCGCGATGCCGGCAGACATTGTAGAAGACATGCGCCTTGCCCTGCTTGTCGCGGGCGAGGAGCAGAGGCAGGCCGAAGCCGTCATGCGGCACCGCCATGTTCGGCCGGGGCAGCAGGGCCGAGGGCGCGATCACCATCGGCCGCCTTCCGAACAGGCGCGCCCGCTCGGCCTCGAACCGCGCCGGGTCGGTATAGGCCGAGGCGGCGACCTTGGTGATGCCGTCGCCATGCGCTCCCTCGCCGCGCGCGACGAGCGACGCGAGCGCGAGCTGCCCCTCCGTCGGGCGCTGGCGGGCCGGCATGTCCATGGCGCGAGACTGCGTCCGGACGCGTGCGAAGGCAAGCAACGATACGGGCTGGCGAGGCGGGTCGGAGGCGTTACAAAGGCGCCATGAACGACGCCAATATGACCGCGCCGACCGGCTGGCGCGCCAGCCTTCCCGAAGGGATAAGGCCCTATACCGAAGCCGCACCGCTCGCGGCCCTCTTCCTCGGCATCTCCTCGGGCTTTCCCTATGCGATGATCGGCGCGACGCTGACGACGCGGCTCGCCCAGGACGGGATCGACAAGAAGAGCGTCACCGCCTTCAGCCTGGCCTTCCTCGTCTACAATCTCAAATGGCTTTGGGCCTGGCTCGTCGACGGCGTCCACATTCCGGTCCTTCACCGGCTCGGCCAGCGCGTGTCGTGGCTGGTCCTTGCCGGCCTGTTCGTGATCGCGGCCGTCGCCAATCTGGCGCTCGTCGACCCTTCCGCCAGTCTCCTCTACACCGCCTATGCGGCCGTGCTGGTCGGCGTCGCGGGCGCGACCTTCGACATCGTCATCGACGCCTATCGGATCGAGCTGCTGGAGCCGCGCCAGCTCGGCGTCGGGTCCGGCATGTCGCAATATGGCTGGCGGATCGGGTCGGTCGCGGCAGGGGCCCTGGCGCTCGTCCTCGCCGCCCGCATCGGCTGGCAGGCGGCCTATATGGCCTGCGCCGCTTTTGCCCTGCCGGCGATGCTGACGGGCCTCGTAATGGGGGAGCCGGCACGCCATCGCGAACCGAAGGAGAAGCGGGGCGTCGTCGAGGGGCTCCATGCCGTCTACGATCCGTTCGTCGAATTCTTCCGCCGCCGGGGCGCGCTGCTCGTCCTGCTCTTCATCCTCCTCCACAAGATCGGCGACACGCTCGGCCAACTGACGCTGCGCCTGCTGCTCGACGACCTCAAATTCAGCAATGACGAGATTGCCATCTATGATGTGGGCGTCGGCTTCTGGGCCTATCTGGTCGGCATCTTCGTCGGCGGCATTCTCTATTCGAAGCTCGGGCTGAAGCGCTCCGTGCTGATCAGCCTCATCCTGATGGGCGTGTCGAACTTCAGCTTCGCGTTGCTGGCCCAGGCAGGCCATAGCGACTGGGGCCTGGGCGGCGCGATCGGCTTCGAGAATTTCGCGAGCGGCATCGGCGGGGTCACGGTCGTCGCCTATTTCTCGGCGCTGTGCGACCTGCGCTTCACCGCGGCGCAATATGCGCTCATCTCCGCGGCCGCGAGCATCGTCGGCCGGTTCCTGACCGGCACCACGGCGGGCGCGATGGTGGAGGCGTTCGGTTATGTGGACTTCTACCTGTTCACGACCGTCATAGCCCTTCCGGGCATCATCCTGTTCTGGATCATGATGCGGATAGGGCTGATCGATTCCTCGATCGGCACCGCAGGAGTCGAGGGCGAGGGGGACGCCAGGAGGGATGCGCCGGCAGAGGCCGACGGCTGAGATGCCCTTCCTCTTCCTCTCGATCCTCGTCCAGATCGCCTGCGCCGTCCATTGCGTGCGCAACAACCGCAATCAGATGTGGCTGATGGTGATCATCTTCCTCTCGCTGCCCGGCTGCTTCGCTTATGCCATCTTCGAGATCCTCCCCGCTTATGCGGGGCGGCGCGAGGTGCGGGCGCTGAAGAATGCGGCGGCGCGCAAGCTCGATCCGGACCGCGAGATCCGCGCCGCCCGCGACTCGGTCGAGGTCGCCGACACCGCCGCCAATCACGGTGCGCTCGCCGACGCCCTCGCCGCGGCCGGCGAGTGGAAGGACGCGGCGGCCCATTATCGCCAGGCGCTGGACCGCGCGCCCGGCGGCGGCGACCGCGCGACGCGGGTCAAGCTCGCCCGCGCCGAGCTGGAGGCGGGCGGCGACGCCGCGGCGCGCGCCCTCCTCGAAGCGCTGCCGCCCTCCGGCTCCGATTCCGAGAACGACCGCGCCGCTCTCCTGCTCGCGCGCAGCCTCGAAGGCTGCGGCGAGACGGCGCGGGCGCTCGCGCTCTACGAGGAGCTCGGCCGGCGCATGGCCGGCGGCGAGGCGCAGTGCCGGCAGGCGGCGCTTTTGATCGCATCGGGCCGGCGGTTGGACGCGGTCGTGCCGCTGGCCGAGGTGGAGCGGCGGTTGAAGCGCCTCGACCGGTTCGAGCGTACCAAGGAATCCGCCATGTACGACTGGGCCGCCCGCACGCTGGCCGAGCTGCGCGCGGGCTAAACCTCCCCCGTCATGCCGGACTCGATCCGGCATCCACCTTACTCTTGGCGGCTCCAAATCGAGAAGGTGGATCCATGATCGGGACCCCTAATGTGCTGTCCGGGGGACAGCACATCCCGATCATCAAGTCCGGGATGACGATTAGGGATCAACCCGGCACTTGCCCGTTCGCCCGCAGCACCTCGCCGGCCAGATAGAGCGAGCCCATCACCAGCACGATCGGCGGCGCCGCCGGATCGGCGTGGCGGGCGATCCAGCCGAGCGCTTCCGGCACCCCCGCCGCGATCATCGCGCCGAGGCCGACGCCGCGGGCGGCGGCGGCGAGCTCGGCGGGCTGATGGTGCGGATGGTCCGCCACCGGCACCGTGTGGACGGTCGCCGATCGGTTCGAGAAGGCCCTGAGCACGCCTGGCGCGTCCTTGTTGGCGAGCAGGCCGAAGACGATGTGGAAGGGCCGCCCGGCCGGGACATGGGCGCGGAAGAAGTCGGCGACGGCGCGGGCGGCGGCGGGATTGTGGCCGCCGTCGAGCCACAGCTCCGATCCCGCCGGCAGCGCATCGTGGAGCGGCCCCGGCCCGAGCCGCTGCAGCCGCGCCGGCCATTCCGCCCAGCCCATCGCCGCCCGCAGCGCCGGCTCGCCGACCGGCACCGCCGGCTGGTGGCGCAGCATGGCGATGGCGAGCGCCGCGTTCATCGCCTGATGGGCGCCGGGCAGGCGCGGCAGCGGCAAATCGAGCTTCCCGCGCGCGTCGCGATAATGGAGCTTGTCCTGGTAGATTGCCGCGTCCCAGCCGCCGCCGCGGGGCAGCCAGACCGCCCCCGCCGCCGCCGCCGCCTCGCCGATCCTGTTGGCGAGCCGGTCCGGATAATGAAGGGTGACGAGCGGCACGCCCGCCTTGGCGATGCCGGCTTTCTCCGCCGCCACCTGCTCGATCCGGTGGCCAAGGAATTGCTGATGGTCGAGCCCGAGCTGGGCGATGCCGCAGGCGGCCGGCGCGGGGACGATATTGGTCGCGTCGAGCCGTCCGCCCAGCCCGACTTCGAGGATGCAGGCGTCGGCCGGTATGCGGGCGAAGGCGAGGAAGGCGGCGGCGGTGGTCGCCTCGAAGAAGCTCGGCTGGATGCCCTTGGCGGCCTCCAGCACCTCCTCGAGCAGATCGGCGAGCAGATCGTCTTCGATCAGCCGGCCGGCGAGGCGGATCCGCTCGTTGAAGCGGACGAGATGCGGGCTGGTATAGACATGCGCCTTCAGCCCCGCCGCCTCGACCGCCGCGCGCAGGAAGGCGCAGGTCGAGCCCTTGCCGTTGGTGCCGGCGACGTGGAGCACCGGCGGCAGGTCCCGCTCGGGATGGCCGAGCCGGTCGAGCAGGGCGGATATCCGCTCCAGCCCGAGCGTGTCGCCGCCGGGCGACAGCAAGGCCAGCCGCTCGAGCTGCCGCTGGACGCGCGGATCGTCGGAAACGGCGCGGTCGGCCATCCTGCGCCTCTCAGGCCGCGACCTTCTCCGGCGCGAGATAGGAGATGAGCTGGCCGAGCGTCCGGCGCAGCTCCTTGCGGTGGACGACCATGTCGATCATGCCGTGGGCGAGCAGATATTCGGCCCGCTGGAAGCCTTCGGGCAATTTCTCGCGGATCGTCGATTCGATCACCCGCGCCCCGGCGAAGCCGATCAGGGCGCCGGGCTCGGCGATCTGGACGTCGCCGAGCATCGCATAGGAAGCGGTGACCCCGCCTGTCGTCGGATCGGTGAGCACGACGATATAGGGCAGACCGGCTTCCTTCAGCTCGGCGATGGCGACGGTCGTCTTCGGCATCTGCATCAGGGAGATGATCCCCTCCTGCATCCGCGCGCCGCCCGCCGCGGTGAAGATGATATAGGGGCAATGATCGGCGATCGCGGCGCGCGCGCCGTCGACGAAAGCGGCGCCCACCGCCGCGCCCATCGAGCCGCCCATGAAGGCGAAATCCTGGACTCCGACCACCGCCCGTCGGCCCTCGATCGTGCCGCGGGCGTTCATCAGGGCGTCGCTCTCGCCGGTCGCCGTCCGCGCCGCCTTGAGCCGGTCCGGATAGCGTTTGGTGTCGCGGAACTTCAGCGGATCCTCGCGCACCTGCGGCGGCGGCAGGATCGTATAGCCGGGATCGAGCAGCCGCTCGAAGCGCGGCCGCGGCCCCATCCGTCCGTGATGCTCGCAGCGCGGGCAGACGAAGTCGTTCTCCTCCCATTCCCGGGTGAACACCATCGCATTGCACTGGCGGCATTTGTGCCAGAGATTCTCGGGCGTCTCGCGCTTGGGCAGGAACGGGATGGAGTTGCGGACTCGGTTCAGCCAGCTCATGCGGCCAGTCTCCTTCGCCGGCGCGGATAGGCTCGCCGGTGTGGGATTGTCCAGCGCACGCCCCTCGCAGCCGTCATCCCCACCCAAAGCGTCGTCCCGGCGAAGGCCGGGATCTCGGCACGGTGGATGTCGGAGGGGGGAGCCGAGACCCCGGCCTTCGCCGGGGTGACGGCGCTTTGGTGTTCATGGGTCCTGACGTTCGTCAGGATGACGCAGCGAGCTTACGGTCCGCCGCGAACTGGCACGCTAAAGCGTCGCCTCGATCGCCCGCGCCGCGATGTCGGGATCCGGCGCCTGGGTGATCGGCCGGCCCACCACCAGGATCGAAGCGCCGGCGTCGAGCGCCTTGCGCGGCGTCATCACCCGTTTCTGGTCGCCGGCGGGCCCGTCGGGCAGGCGCACCCCGGGGACGACGAAGAAGCCGTCCGGCCACAGCTTCTTCGCCGCCGCCACCTCGTTGCCCGAGCAGACCAGGCCGTCCAGCCCCGCCTCCCGCGCCAGCGTCGTCAGCCGCTCGACCTGCGCATGGGCGTCGCCGGCGATGCCGATGGCGCGCAGATCGTCCTCGTCGAGGCTGGTCAGCACGGTAACGGCGACCACCTTGGTCCCGCGCGGCGCCGCCGCCTTGGCGTCCTCCATCATCGCCCGGCCGCCGGCGGCGTGGACGGTGAGGATGGCGGGCTCGAGCGGCCGCAGCGCCTGGATCGCCTTGCCGACCGTATTGGGGATGTCGTGCAGCTTCAGATCGAGGAAGATCGGCAGGCCGAGCTCGGTCATCTCGCGGACGCCGTGGCGGCCGTTGGCGCAGAAGAATTCGAGGCCGAGCTTGATGCCGCCGACATGATTCCTGACCCGCGTCGCGATCGTCTTGGCCCGCTCGAAATCGGGGGTGTCGATGGCGACGAAGAGCGGGCTGCTCATGAAGTCGGCCAGGCCTTGCTGTCGGTCGCGACCCGCTCTTCCGGGCCCGCCGGCACGGCGGCAGCCGGCGGCGCCGCGGCGGGCGCGCCGGCCATGGGCGCGGCGGGGACCGACACGATCGTCACCGGCTCCATCTTCCGCTTCAGCGACCAGATCCGGGCGTAATGGACGATGAGGGTCGGCAGCAGGCCGAGGAAGAAGGCGGTGAACAGGGCGATCGGCAGCTTCACGTCGGCGACCAGCCCGCCCCAGAGCCTGAGCTCGACGTTGAACCAATTGGCCTTCGCCCACAGCACCAGGATCACCGTCAGCACCACCCAGAACAGGGTCTTCAGGAACTGCATCACCCGCCTCCGAAAGCCACACCCCTGCTTATGGCGCGGCGGCGGGCGGGGCAAGCCGCTGTGGCGTGCGGATGGGGGGGTGGCGGGTTGGCCGGACTGCCCGAGGTGGCGCAACAATGAAGATTTAGGTAGGATCAGGCTCATGAGGGCGCCTAGCCTGTGATGCCGACCAGCCGACTTCCTGCCGGCACGACCGCTGCCCGTTCAGCGCTTCTCGTGGCGGCCCTCGTGTCGTGTTCGCCCAAGAGGGAGTATCGACCGAGCGACCGGGCCGTCGACCTCGTTGAACATTCCCTCCCTCGGTTTGCCTGCATCGGGTCTGTCGACCGCTGGGCGCGTCTGTATTCCTTTCCCACTGACTTCGACGGGCCAAGGAGGCCAAAGACCGACGTCATACATTTTGGACTGAGATCTGGACAGCATATCCGACCGGGGAAAACGATTTTGACTTGGCCAGAGGCCGCATCCCTGGACGATTCAGATCACATCTTTGCATCCGGCAATTTCGACCTTGCGAGCAAGACCCTCACACTCGATTTTTGTGGTCGCAATCTCAGCCGCTAATTGGAATGCGATCCCGGTGATCGCTCATCACGGAGTTCCCGGGGTTAAAATTAACCCACCTCCCGCTCCAGCTCCTCGAACAGAGGCTGGACCGCGGTCAGCCGCTCCTTTTCCTCCGCCAGGATGGCGCGGAAGATGTCGCGCTTGAGCGTCGCGACCAGGCCGGGGGGCAAATACATGCCTTCGGGCAGCGCCGAGACGGTGATGTCGATCAGCCGCTCGGCGCCGTGGAGGCGGCCCCAGAGATAATCGTTCTCGCGATAGGCGCGGCTGAAGAAGGCGCCGAAGCTGTTGAACTGGATGCCCTTCAGCGTCGCCGCGGAGCCGCCCTCGCGGATCGCGGTCGCGTCCTCGGGCGAGATGCGGTCGACCTTGACCGGATCGAACTCGTCCAGCCCCTCGCCCTGGAGCAGAGGCAAAGTGGCGATGTCGTAGAAGGGGAAGCCGAGATAGGCGAGGATCAGCGACCGCCGCTCGGCCCTGGGGAATTCGGCCAGGATCTCGGCCATCCTGTCGTCGGCCTCGTCGTCGATGCGCTTCAGGTCGAGCAGCGCCGCCAGCGCCTCCAGCGCCGGTTCCGGCTCGGCCTCGGCATCGCCGAAGGCGGGCGAAGCGACGGCGCCCTCGGCCACCGCCTGATAGCGGGCGAGGAACTCATAGGCCGCCTCGCGGGCGCGGCGGAGCGCCTGGCGCGGCGCGTCGTCCGGCTCCTCCATCGCGGCGAGGCGGCGGGTCAGGAAGCGCAGCCGCCGCACCCGGTAGGAGAGGTCGAAATTGCGCAGGAAGAGGATCATGTCCGGGCTCGCTCCGCCCCCGGGCGGCGGATCGGACTCGGTCAGCCCCCGCGCCCGCACCGCGTCCCACACCGACTGGCGCAGCCGTTCGTGCCGCGCCCGGTCGCCCTCGCCGGAGAGGCGGAACAAAGCGTCGGCGATCTCCTCGACCACGGTCGAGAGCTTGAGCTGGCCGTAGCCGGCATAAGCGAAGCCGGCGCCGCGCGCGGCCAGCGTGTGCGCCTTCGAGCGCCAGCCGGCGAGCCTTTTGGCGGTCGGACGGAGCAGGAAGATGGTCGCCCCGAACGCGCGTTCGATCGCCGCTTCGACCTCCGGCCGCATCCCCTCGACGATCCGGGTCAGCCGCCGGATCCGCGACGAGCGGCCTTCGATCGCCTCGAGATTGTCGCGGATCGGCTGCTCGCGGGGGATGTCGGAGAGGGCGCCGAAGATGGTGGCGAAGAAGCCCGGCGGCTCCTGCCTGCCCGAATCGCTGGGCCGCATCGCCCGCGCGCCCGGCTTGGGGTCGATATAGACGAAGCGGCGGTCGACCTCGCGCCGCGCCGGCCGCCGCCGCAGCGCCGCGATGGCGGGCCGGAAGGGCGCATTGGCGAGCACCGAGCCGTCGATCAGCACCGCCCCCTCGACGTCGCCGATCGCGACCTGGCGGGGCAGGACGCGGGCGAGGAAGGTCTCGCGCCCCGGCCAGATCTCCCCCCTTTTCGCCAGCACCGAGTCGAGCTCGCCGACCTGGAAGGGCGGGAAGGCGCCGGGGAAGCTCGCCGTCGCGCGGGCGGCGAAGACCAGATCCGCCTGCTCGGCCAGCCGGCATTCGATGCCCGCTTCCTTGCGGAAGGCGAGGGTGATCCGGTGTTCGCGTTCGGTCACTTCGGGCGGCGAGTGGAGCCGCAGCCGCTCGGGATGGCCGTGGAAATCGGTGACGGTGACGAACAGGTCGAGCGGCTGATAGGCGGGCAGCAGCGGCGGCCCGGCCGGCCCCGCCGCCATCGCGTCGAAGGCGCCGAGCAGCAATTCGGTGAAGCCGGCCCCGCTGAACGGCGGCGCGAACCAGCGGGCGCGCAGGAAGTTGGCGAGCTTGGTCCGCACCTCCTCGCGATGGCCCGGCTCGACCGTCCGCTCGACCGTGTCGCCGCGCCGCGCCATCGCCCAGGCGAAGGGCATCGCCGCGGCCGCCTTGGCGAAGCGGGAGACCGCGTTGACTCCGGGATCGATCAGCCGGTCGACATCCGCCACTTCGAGCCAGAGGTCGGTCAAAGGCTCGAGCGAGCGGCCGGTGGCGACCGCGTCGGCGAGGAAGATGGCGTTGATGCCGCCGGCGCTGGCGCCGGTGAGGATGTCGACGATCACGCGCAGCTCGAGCCCGCATTCGTCCCTCATCGCCTGGAGCAGGCGGCGATAGACGGCCTCGCTGCCGCCATTGGCCGGCTCGCGGGCGTGGAAGTCGCGGCTGGCGCGGGCGAGCCGCCAGACCTCCTTGGTGATGCCGTGCATGTACACGGCTAGGCTGATGCCGCCGTAGCAGATCAGCGCCAGCCGCAATTCCTTCTCGCGCATGGGAAACCCGTGGCATCCCGGTCGGCCGCTGTCGAGCCGCAGGAAGAGGTTCCGGAGCCGCGGCTCGATTCGCCGCAGCAACGTTTCGAGTCGCCGCGACTCGCGGGACTCATCGGGAAGCGACCGTTACGCCCCCGGTCAACGGAGGCAGCGGGGGCTTTATCACATGATCGACCGGATGCGCCGCAGGGGCATGAGCCGCATCGTCGCGCTGACTGTCGTCGGCCTGATGAGCGCGGCGCCGGCCCAGGCGGTCGATCTTGCCGGCACGCCGCGCCTCCAGAGCCTCGAGCAAGCGGTCGCCCAGGCCTATGACGACAGCGTCACCGTGGCGCCCGCACCCGAGGCGCAGGCCGCGCCGCAGAGCTTCGAGGCGGCCGGGCAGGGCGAGGCCAGCTATTACGGCGCCGAGCTCGCCGGCAACCGCACCGCCAGCGGCGAGCGCTTCGATCCCCGCGCCTTCACCTGCGCCCATCGCTCGCTGCCGATCGGCACGATGCTGCGCGTCACCAACCTCGCCAACGGCCGCAGCGTGCTGGTCCGGGTCAACGATCGCGGCCCGTTCGCGCGCAGCCGCATCCTCGACATGTCGCTCGCCGCCGCGCGCGACATCGACATGGTCCGCGCCGGCAAGGCGCGGGTCCGGCTGGAAGTCGTCCGCGACATCGCCTGAGGCGCCTGTCGCCACATTTCCTCTCATTGTTCCCCGGCGAAAGCCGGGGTCCAGTTTTCGCAGAGGGTAGTCTGGGCCCCGGCTTTCGCCGGGGAGCAACCGAATGGCGCTTCGCTCTTACCCTTGGCGCCCCCACGTGCCGTTTGTCGGTTCGTCGAAACCGCCTTCCCAAAGCAATGCTTAAGGCGTAAAGGCGCCGCACTGTCACTGGGGTGGGATTTTCCAACATGATCAAGAAGATAGCTCTTTGCGGGGCGGCCGTCGCCGCGCTCGCCGCCGGCGCATTACCGGCCCTTTCGAAGCCTGCGGCGCGCGCCGCAACGCCCGCCGCCCATGCCGCGCCGCAGCTCGGCGCCTGGGGGGTCGACCTCGCCGGCATGGACAAGGGCGTCAACCCGGGCGACAGCTTCTACGATTACGTCAACGGGACCTGGGACCGGAACACCCAGATCCCGGCCGACAAGGCCAGCTGGGGCGGCTTCGGCGTGCTTCGCGACCTCTCCGACACGCGCACCCGCACCATCATCGAGGAAGCGGCCGCGCGCCACGGCGCCCCCGGCACGACCGAGCAGAAGGTCGGCGACCTCTATGCCAGCTTCATGGACGAAGGCACGATCGAGGCGAAGGGCATCACGCCGCTCAAGCCGTTCTTCGACCAGATCAACGCCATCGCCAATCCGACCGACCTCGCCCGCTTCTTCGGCCAGGCGAACCGGGTCGGCATCGGCACGCCGTTCAACGCCGGCATCGAGCAGGATCTGAAGGACAATAGCCGCTATTCGGTCTATCTCGGCCAGGGCGGCATCGGCCTCCCCGACCGCGATTATTATCTCGACGACAAGAATCCGAAATTCGCCGAGGCGCGGGCCAAATATCAGCAGCATGTCGCCAACATGCTGCGCCTCGCCGGCATCTCCGAGCCGGAGGCGCGCGCCCAGCGCATCTACGATCTCGAGAAGAAGATCGCGACCGCGCACTGGACCCGCGTCCAGTCGCGCCAGATCGACAAGCTCTACAATCCGATGACCCCGGCGCAGATGGCGTCGAACATGCCGGGCTTCGATTTCCCGGCCTTCCTCGAATCGGCCGGCCTCAACGGCCAGCCGCAGATGATCGTCGCCAATCCGAGCGCGCTGGCCGGCGCGGCGAAGCTCGTCCAGTCGGAGCCGATCGGGACGTGGAAGGACTATCTGACCTACCACACCCTCAGCGCTTCGGCGGGCATGCTGCCCAAGGCGTTCGTTGACGAGAGCTTCGCCTTCAACGGCAAGGTGCTGTCGGGCGTGCCGCAGCTCAAGGACCGCTGGAAGCGCGGCGTCGACCTGGTCGGCGGCGCGATGGGCGAGGCCGTCGGCCAGCTCTACGTGGCCCGCTATTTCCCGCCGGCGGCCAAGGCCAAGGCGGACGAGCTGGTGCACAATCTGATCGCGTCGATGGACCGCCATCTCGCCGCGCTGCAGTGGATGGCGCCCGAGACCAAGGTCAAGGCGCGGGCCAAGCTCGCCGCCTTCACGCCGAAGATCGGCTATCCGGACAAGTGGCGGGATTATTCGTCGCTGCAGATCGTGCCGGGCGACGCCCTCGGCAACGGCCTTCGCGCCCGCGCCTTCGAATATCAGCGCAACCTCGACAAGATGGGCAAGCCGGTCGACCGCACCGAATGGGGGATGACTCCGCAGACGGTCAACGCCTACGCCAATCCCCTGCTCAACGAGGTGGTGTTCCCGGCCGCGATCCTGCAGCCGCCCTTCTTCGATCCGAACGCCGATCCGGCGGTCAATTACGGCGCCATCGGCGCGGTGATCGGCCATGAGATCAGCCATCATTTCGACGATCAGGGCCGCAAGTTCGACAAGACCGGCAACCTCGCCGACTGGTGGTCGGCGCAGGACATCAGCCGCTTCCAGGCGATGACCGGCAAGGTGGTGGCGCAATATGGCGGCTATGAGCCGATCGCCGGCAGCCACGTCAACGGCGAGCTGACTCTGGGCGAGAACATGGCCGATCTGGCCGGCCTCGCCATCGCCTATGACGCCTACAAGATGTCGCTGCACGGCAAGCCGGACAAGGTGATCGGCGGCTATACCGGCGACCAGCGCTTCTTCCTCGGCTTCGGCCAGGTGTGGCGGACCAAGATGCGCGAGGCGGCGCTGCAGCAGCAGCTCACCACCGATCCGCATACGCCGGGCATGTATCGCCCGAACGTCGTCCGCAACTTCGACGCATGGTACAAAGCGTTCAACGTTCGCGACGGAAAGCTCTATCTGCCCCCTGAACAGCGCATCAGGATTTGGTAAGGGTGCAAAACGAACTGGGCCGGCCTTCGCGCCGGCCCAGTCATGAATCGGGCCGGCGGGAGTTGCTTTGCTGACGAAGTCCAAGCTCGCCCTGTCGCTGGCCGGGGCCGTCCTTCTCCTCCTGTTCCTGATCTGGGCCGGAACCCATATTTCGCTGCGCTGGGGGACGGCGCGCGCCCAGCCGCGAGTCGGCATTACGGCCGCCGAGATCGCGACCATCGAGGACCGCCAGCACGCCGCCGACAGCGTCATCGATTACGGCCGGCTCGACCATCGGCTGCAGGCGCTGGCGCAGAAGCCGGACGTCGTCGGCCTCGCCGTCGGCATCGTCGAGAACGGCCAGATCCGCTTCCTCAAGGGCTATGGCGAGACCGTCGCCGGCAGCGGCGATCCGGTCACCGTCAACACCGTCTTCCGCTGGGGCTCGGTGTCGAAGGGCGTCGCCGCCGACATGGTGGCGCTGCTGGCGAGCGAGGGGCGGCTGTCGCTCGCCGATCCCGCCGCCAAATATGCCTCGTCGCTGCGGCTGCCGAACGGCGCCGAGCATGTCGCGACCGTCGCCGACGTCCTCTCCCATCGGCTCGGCCTGTTCAGCCACGCCAACGATGCCAAGCTCGAGGACGGCATCGACCCGCATTATCTGCGGATGAGCCTCGCCCAGCTCAACGCCATCTGCCCGCCCGGCACCTGCTGGGCCTATCAGAACGTCGCCTTTGACGCCGCTTCGGAGATGGTCGAGCGGCTGACCGGGCAGAGCTACGAGCAGGAGGTCCGCCGGCGCCTGTTCCTGCCGCTCGGCATGCGCACCGCCACGCTCGACCGCGCCGCCCTGCTCGCCTCGCCGAGCTGGGCGCGGCCCCATGTCGGCGGCAAGCATTCGAAGCCGGTCGAGGTCACCGACATCTATTATCGCGTCCCCGCCGCCGGCGGCGTCAACTCGACGATCAAGGACATGGCGGTGTGGCTGCAGGCGCAGATGGGGCTGGCGCCGGGCGTGCTGCCGCTTCGGGTGCTCGCCGCCGTCCAGCAGGAACGGGTCGGGACGCCGGGCGAGACCGGCCGCATGCGCAAGTTCCGCGAGCGGGTGCGCGGGACCAGCTACGGCCTCGGCTGGCGGGTCTACGATTATGCCGGCCACCGGGTAATCGCCCATCGCGGCGGCCTCAGGGGCTATCGCTCGCTGATCATGTTCGATCCGGCGCTGAAGACCGGCGTCGTCGCCCTGTGGAACTCGGCGACCAACAAGCCCGGCGGCCTCGAATTCGAAGTGATGGACATGCTCTACCGCCTGCCGCCCAAGGACTGGATGGGCGTGGAATCGGACAATGCGCCGGAACAGCCCGAGCCGGAAGGGTCGGGCGGGTAAGCGGGCTGCATCCCCTCCCTTTCAAGGCGATTACGTATTTGACAAACCCGCGCGTCTGCGCTCCCGCCACCAATGGAAAATCCAGACCGGGGACAGCAAAATGAGGGCCGCTCCCATTAGGAGGTGGAAGCGGGTGCCGTCCTGACGCCAGTCCGCGATGTTGGCGATGCCCATCACGACGTACATGACCGCGTTGAACAGGTAGACCCACTTCCAGTTCACTCCGGCATCTCCACCGGCTTGTGCTTCAGACCCCATGATCGTTCCTTTTAGAGGTCATTGGGAAGCTTGCAAATCCGCCGGAATCTGAGTGGCAACGCCATCCAGGCGCCGGCCGGCGCAGGACTGGCTGAACATAGCATCGGACATGGCCTCAAGAAGTGCGGCGAATGCCGCAAGCAGTTCACCGCCAAGGTTTGCACCGTGTTCGAGGATGCGAAGCTGCCGGTCCACGCCGGGCTTTTTCGTGGTAGGTGGGAGAGCATGACCGACGACCCTGAAAAATCCCAGTCCGACAAGTTCAAGGAAGCCGCCCGCGCCCTAGGGTGCGACGAGAACGAAGCGCGCTTGACGAGCGCGTGAAGAAGCTGGTGAAGCATAAGCCCGTGGAGAAGCCGGAGTGAGCCTCCAAGATATTCCCGGCATCGTGAACATTGTCGGCGTGACGCTCATGCTCATCTTCTACGTTCCGTGGCGTCGACGCCCGCCGCGAAACAAAATGATAGGCAACATCGGCTTCGTAATGGTGCTCTCAGCAGCGGCAACCAAGCTGGTGCTGTGGTCCAGCAGTCACTGGTGATTTCAGAGGCGGGTTTGTAAACTACGTAATCGCCCTTGAAAGGGAGGGGCGAGCCGGAGCTAACCCCGCTCCAGCGCCGCCCAGACCGGATAATGGTCCGACGCCTTGCGCGACGCGGCGCTCTGGTGGACGCCGCTTTCGGCCACGGACAGCTCGCGGGTGACCATGATGCGGTCGAGCTGCACCACCGGCCGGCGGGTGTGAAAGCTTCGCCCGCAGGCGGCGAAGCTGAGATGATGGGCGAATTCGCGCAGGCAGCCGCCCTGCGCGCTCCATTCGTTGAGGTCGCCCATCACCACCGTCGGCATCGCCGCCTCGCGATGCTGGATGCAGGCGAGGATGCGATGCGCCTGCCGCCGCCGCCACAGGCCGGAAAGGTCGAGATGCATGCCGACCACCCGCAGATCCTCGCCATGGACCCGCAGATCGGCGAGCACCGCGCCGCGCGGCTCGAGCGAGGGCAGATGGAGCATCTCGCGATGGACGATCTCCACGTCCTTCCGCACCAGCAGCGCGTTGCCGTGCCAGCCGATGCTGCCGTCGCGGGCGCCGAACGGCACCGGCTTGTAGTCGCTCTGCGCCTCGATCAGGTCGAGCGGGATGGCGCTGGCGCGGGCGCCGAAGCGCCGATCCGCCTCCTGCAGCGCGATCACGTCGGCATCGAGCTCGCGCAGCACCTCGAGCGTCCGCTCCGGCCGCCGGCGGCGATCGGTGCCGATCGCCTTGCGCATATTGTAGCTGGCGACGCGGATCACCGCGCCGTCTCCACCAAGGCGGCGCGCGGCGGCGCGATCGTCAGTGGCCCCGGCGGTCGGACAGCTTGCCCAATTGGTGGTCGAGCGCCCGCACCGCCTTCTTCGCCGCGCCGATCACCGCCCGGTCGACGTCGGTCCCCTGCTCGACGACGGCGATCGGCTGGAGGCCGTTGACGCGGGCCTCGAGGCTGCAGCGCAGGTCGCCATTGCCGCCCTTCGAGCCGTTGACGTCGGAGACATGGACCTCGACGTCGGTGATCCGGTCCTCGAAGCGGGCGAGGCGCTGGCGGATCTGCTCTTCGAGGCGGTTGTCGCGGTCGCTGTCGCCGGGGATCTGGTTGTCGGCACGAATCTGGATGAACACTGAAACACTCTCCGTCACTGGCCCCTCTTTGTGAATGCGAAGCGAGGGTTGCTGTTCCGTTAAAAATGAAACCGGCCGGCGCGGTCCGCTTCGGACGATCGCGCCGTTGCGGGAATTGCGGTCAGGCCCTAGCTTCCGGACATGCCGAAGCCAAGGTCCCGTTACGTCTGCCAGGTCTGCGGCTCGGCGACCAGCCGCTGGCAGGGCCAGTGCCCCGATTGCGCCGAGTGGAACACCCTGGTCGAGGATGCCGGCGCGGTGGTGACGCCCTTCGCCGCGCGCCACAATCTGCGCGGCGGCGGGCGGCCGTTCGAGCTGGTCGCGCTCGACCGCGACGTGACTTTGCCCGACCGGACGAGCAGCGGCCTCAAGGAGTTCGACCGCGCCGTCGGCGGCGGCCTCGTCGCCGGCTCGGCGACCCTGATCGGCGGCGATCCCGGCATCGGCAAGTCGACCCTGTTGCTCCAGGTCGCGGCGCGGATCGCCGGCCGCGGCCTCTCCGTCGCCTATATTTCCGGGGAGGAGGCGACCGACCAGGTGCGCCTGCGCGCCCGCCGGCTCGGCCTCGGCGGCGCCCCGGTCGGCCTCGCCGCCGCCACCTCGGTGCGCGACATATTGACCACGCTCGGCGAGGGGCCGCCGCCGGCGCTGGTCGTGATCGATTCGATCCAGACCATGCATTCGGACCTGATCGAGGGCGCGCCGGGCACGGTCAGCCAGGTCCGCGCCTCGGCCGGCGAGCTGATCCGCTATGCCAAGGAGAGCGGCGCCGCGATCGTCCTCGTCGGCCACGTCACCAAGGACGGCTCGATCGCCGGCCCGCGCGTGCTCGAGCATATGGTCGACACGGTGCTGAGCTTCGAAGGCGAGCGCAGCCACCAGTACCGGATCCTGCGCGCCGCCAAGAACCGTTTCGGCGGCACCGACGAGATCGGCGTCTTCGCCATGGCCGAAAAGGGGCTGGAGGAGGTCGGCAATCCGAGCGCCCTGTTCCTGACCCATCGCGACGAGGCGGTGTCCGGCTCGGTGGTCTTCCCCGCGCTCGAAGGCACCAGGCCGGTGCTGGTCGAGATCCAGGCGCTGACCGTCCGCCTTGCCAGCGGCGCCACGCCGCGCCGGGCGGTGGTCGGCTGGGATGCGGGGCGGCTGGCGATGATCCTCGCCGTGCTCGAAGCGCGCTGCGGGCTCAATTTCTCGACCGCCGAAGTCTATCTGAACATCGCCGGCGGCTACCGCCTTTCCGACCCGGCCGCGGACCTCGCCGTCGCCGCCGCTCTGGTCTCGGCCTTGTCCGAACGGCCCGTCCCCGCCGACGCCATCGCCTTCGGCGAAATCGCGCTTTCGGGCGAGCTGCGCCCGGTTTCCCACGGCCCGCTCCGCCTCAAGGAAGCGGGCAAGCTCGGCTTTGCGCGGGCGCTCGTCCCCGCGGCGATGAAAAGCGAGAAAGCCGGCCTCTCCCTCGCCGGCTTCCGCACCCTGGGTGAGCTGGTCGACCATCTGCTCGGGCGCTGAAGCGAGGGATTTCGTTTCGGCCCCGGCCCGCCCCTTAACCAAGCGTTAGCGGTGCGCTTCTAGGCAGCTGCCCATGCCGGGGAGCCAGACAGACGAAGCGGAGGCGAGCGCCGCGCTCGCTCCCGCGGCGGGGCGGCCGTTCCCCGTGACATGGTTCGGCGTCGGCCTCGCCGCGATGGCATTGCTGATCGCCTCGGCCGCCTTCCTCACCCTGATGGCGCAGCTCAAGCTCCAGCATGCGCGATTCGGCCCCGAGGACGTCCTCCACGACGAGGTCGACAGGTTTCTGACCGCCGGCATGTGGATCCGGATCGCGGCGCTTTGCCTCGTCGTCGTCGGCGCCTTCGCCGTGAGGAAGGAAGCGCGCAAGCTCTATGCCGCCCGCGCCGCCGCCGAAGCCTGCGCGGCGGAGCTTCGCGAGCAGAAGAAGGAGCTTGGCGAGCTGAACCGGCGCCTGTTCGACGAGGCCCGGATCGATCCCCTGACCAGGCTGCAGACGCGGCTGCGGCTGAACGAGGATCTCGACGATCTCTGGGCGAGCGCCGATCCCTGCGGCGATCATTATTGCGCGGTGATGTGCGACGTCGATCGCTTCAAGGCGTATAATGACGGCTACGGCCATGTCGCCGGCGACAACGTCCTGCGCAAGGTGGCGAAGGCGCTGCTGCAGGGATGCCGGGCCGGGGACCGGCTCTATCGTTATGGCGGCGAGGAGTTCCTGCTCCTGATCCGGGTCGGCTCGGCGGTCGAGGCGCTGGCGCTCGCCGATCGCCACCGCGCCGCCGTCGAATCGCTCGCGATCGAGCATCTCGCCAACGATCCCGGCGTTGTCACGATCAGCATGGGCGTGGCGCCGCTCTGGGCCGGGACCTATCCGAGCGCCTCCGAATGGATCGAGCAGGCCGACGCCGCCTTGTACCGCGCCAAGCGGACCGGCCGGAACTGCATCGCCGCGATCGGCCATGAGGGCCTGATGAAGGCGGTGGCGTGACCCGAGCGGTCTGACCGGCGCCTCCGCCTCGGCGGACGCTCGGGGCGACCGGGCGGGGAGCGGCAAGCTCGCCGCTTCCCTCGTTCCTTTTCCTCCTTTAACCCTGCCGCCATGATCAGCGAGGTCGCGCTTTCAGGCGAGCTCCGCCGTTGCTCACGGCCCGCTCCGCCTCGAGGAAGGCGCCAGGCTCGGCTTCGCCCGGGCGCGGTGCCGGCGTCGGTGAAGGGCGAGAAAGGCGGCTCGCTTTGTCCGGTTTCCTGACGTTCGGCGCTCCAGTCGACCATCTGCTCGGGAGGTGACGATGAATGACGATCTGATCCGCTTTGTCCGGGACATGGACCGATGCTGGATGGAGGGCCGCTTCGACGATCTTCGATCCTTCATCGCGGCCGACGTCGTCATGGTCGCGCCCGGCGGCCAGGTCATGGAGGGCGTCGACACGGCGATCGAAAGCTATCGCGAGTTCATGGGCCGATGCCGCGTCGACCGATTCGAAACCTTCGATCACCGCATCACCGAGCGCGGCGACACGGCGGTGGTAGAATATCGCTGGGACATGGCGTGGGTCGGCGGCGATACCGCCCACGGCGCACAGGGGCGCGAAGTGCTGGTCCTCGCCCGCCGCGATGGCGCATGGCGTGTGATCTGGCGGACGCAACTCGCCGCCTGACTTCTCAAGCGCGACATCCTCCTTTAACCCCGTCGCCATGACCGCGCTCGACATCATCGTCCTCCTGCTCGTCGGCGGCGGGCTCGTCACCGGCTGGCTGAAGGGCTTCGTCGGCGAGGTGCTGAGCCTGGCCGCCTGGATCGTCGCCATCGTCTTCCTGCGGCTGCTCCACACCCCCGCCACCAATGCGCTGAGCGGCATCATCGGCACCCGCTCCGGCGCCGCCGTTTTGGCCTTCGCGCTCGTCTTCGGCCTCGTCTTCCTCGCCGGCAAGCTGGTCGCGCGCCGGGTCGGCGGCGGCGTCAAGCGCTCGGTGATCGGCCCGGTCGACCGCGTGCTCGGCGCCGGCTTCGGCGCGCTCAAGGGGCTGATCGGCGCCACCTTGCTCTATCTCGCCGCCAACCTCGTCTACGACACGATCTACGGCCGCGCCGCCATCCGGCCGGAATGGATGGCCCAGTCGCGCACCTATCCCTTGCTCTATGCCAGCGGCCGGGCGGTGCTGAACTTCGTCGCCTGGCGCCGCGGCGAGGCGCCGGCGCCCGAGGAGGATCCCGACCGCCCGCCGAACACCCCGGCGGCGAACAAGGCGTAACTGGTCCTCCCCCGGCTTTCCCGGGGGAGGGGGACCAGCCGGAATGAGCAGGTCGCCATGTCCCCCGGACATGGCTGCGCGGTGCGGGGCACCGCGCACCTGCTCATGGTGGAGGGGCCAGCGGCGCAAGAGGCCCCTCCACCGCCCTGCGGGCGGTCCCCCTCCCCCGAAAAGCAGGGGAGGACCTGTTCCCACCGGTGGTGCTCGCCTCGCGAGCGCCTTATAGCCGGAGCGTGCCCACTGCCCTCTACAGCCGCGACATCCTCCGCCTCGCCGCGTCGATCCCGCATCATCGCCGGCTCGACCATGCGCAGGCGAGCGTCGAGAAAAGCTCGCCGGTCTGCGGCAGCCGCGTCGTCGTCGACCTGGCGCTGGACGGGGAGGGGCGGATCGTCGCGCTCGGCCAGGAGGTCAAGGCCTGCGCCCTCGGCCAGGCTTCCGCCGCCCTGATGGCCGCGCATGCGCCCGGCCGCACCGGCGCCGAGCTTGCCGCCGCCCGCGACGCGCTCGCCGCCTATCTCGCCGGGACGCGCGCCGAACCCGGCGGCTGGCCGGGCCTCGAAGCCTTTGCCGAAGCGCGCCGCTTTCCGGCCCGCCACGCCTCGATCCTGCTCGCCTTCGAGGCCGCCGCCGAGGCTGCGGCGCGGGCCCGGGCGCGAACGGCCTGCGGGTGATGAACGAGGTCCCCGCCGACGCGGCCGCCTTCTTCCTGCGCGACGGGGTGATCATTCTCGGCGCGGCGATGGCCTTCGTCATGGTCTTTCGCCGCCTCGGCCTCGGCGCCGTGCTCGGCTATCTGCTCGCCGGCGCCCTGATCGGGCCGCAGGGCCTCCGCCTGATCACCGGCGGCGAGGAGATGATCCGCGTCGCCGATTTCGGCATCGTCCTCCTCCTCTTCCTGGTCGGGCTCGAGCTGCAGCCATCGCGGCTGCTGCGCCTGAAGAACGACATTTTCGGCCTCGGCCTGCTCCAGGTGACGCTCGCCGGCCTTGCCTTGACCGGCGTGGTCTATCTCGCCACCGGCTTCAGCCTCGCCGCCTCGCTCGCCATCGGCCTGCCGCTCGCTCTGTCGTCGACCGCGCAGGTGCTGCCGAGCCTCAGGGCCGACGGCTCGATCAACACGCC
>JAXDOV010000011.1:0-2846 GCA_034668705.1 Sphingomonadales bacterium | reverse complement strand
GCGCTCGGCCAGAGCGCCGGCATCGACATCTTCGGCGGCAATTGCCTCGGCATGGCGGACAGCTGGAACCGCGTCCGCATCGGCGGCGCGCTCGGCGGCGACCATCCCGACGAGGTCCTGCTCAAGGGATCGGTGGCGATCTTCTCCAATTCCGGCGGCTTCACCACCACCATCGCCCAATATCTCGCCACCCACGGCTGGGGGACCACCACCCTGATCTCGTCCGGCAAGGACATCTACATCCATTATTCCGTCCGCGATTTTGCCATCGCCCTGGCCGCGGATCCGCGCTCGCGGGCGGCGGTGCTCTATTCCGAGCCGGGCGGCTATTACGAGCAGGATCTCGACTTCGCCAAGCCGGTGGTCGCCTGCGTCGTCGGCCGCTGGAAATCGCGCCTCACCCGCGCCGTCGGCCATGCCGGCGCCATCGCCGGCTCCGGCGACAATGCCGAGGCCAAGGAACGCTGGTTCATGCAGGCCTTCGGCGTCGACGGCCTCTACACGCCGGACGCTCCGATCGTCAGCGCCAAGGGCGCGGTTGTGACCAACATCGCCGACATCCCGGCGGCGCTGACCGCGGTGATGGCCCTGAACGGGATCGCGCCGGACTTCGAAGGAAGGGGCGACCTGTCGCTCAAGCCCTGGATCGCCAACGACCAGGGCATCAGGCTGCCCCCCGAGCTGGCGCTGCCCGTCGTCGAGGCGGTCGCGCCCTATGACGGCCAGATCGCGGCATTGCGCCGACAGGTCGGCGCGATCGTGCCGCGTCAGACCATGAAGGACCGTTCCGGCGCGAGCGCGATGGACGAGACCAGCCAGGTCACCAGCGTCCATCGCCATTCGGTGCTGGAGCTGGCGATGCAGCCGCTCGAGGCCAATTACGCTTTGCCCCTGGTCCACGAGATCGCCGGAGAGCAGGATCGCGCCTTGCTCGACATCGCCATCGCATCGGAGATGAACCTGGTCGGCGACCCGGCGCTGGACGCCGCCGAAGCCGCGCGCGAGGCCGGCAATTCGCCGAACACGATCATGGCCGCCGCCGTCGCCCTGATCGGGCCGCGCCGGGTCGAGCGGGCGCTGGCCTGCAGCCGGGCGCTGATCGACCTGTTCGCGGCAACCGGCCTGATGGACCCGCGTGACGATTTCGACCTCGCCGCAATCGCCGTCGACGACGCCACGCGCGCCTTGTTCCTCGCCGAGCCCGCCGAGGCGGAGGATCCGCGGCCGGAGGCGATGCTGGCCGCGGTCGCCGCGCGCGGCGGCGACTCGCTGTTCCTGCGCTTCGTCCAGTCGCTGGGCGGGCGCCCGTCCCGCGACGCGATCCTCGCGGCGATCGCGACGACGATCGCCTGGGGTCCGCTGAAGCGCAAGCGCATCTCCCGCCTCACCGCCGAGACCCTGGTCTGGTATCTGCGGCTTTACGGGGTGATGATCGGCGCCTCGATCCCCGCCCGTCACCATCGCCCGGGCATGCTCTGCGGCGTGCCGCGCGACGAACGCTTCAACTCATGGACGATGGCGGATTTCCTGTTCCTGGCGCTGACCGGCAAGAAGCCGGCGCCGGGCGAGGCGCTGCCGCTCCAGATCCTCGTCGGCCTGCTGATCTCGAACGGACCGGGAGCGATCTCGGCCCAGGGGGCGAAGGGCGCGGTCTCCGCCGACGGGCCGCAAACGCCCGAGCGCGTCCAGATCAACAAGGGCATGCTCGGCTTCCTCAGCCACAGCGGCTACAGCCATGGCGGCAACGGCTATGAGGGGATCGCCTTCCTGCTGCGCCTGTTCGAGACGGCGGAAGTGGCCGATCCCGGCGATCCCGATCACGGCCTCGACCTGCGCGCCATGGCGATGGAATTCGCGAAGACCTACCGGCGCGAGCGGGCGGAGGCGCGGGAAGCGGGAAGCGGCGGTCCGGGCGCGCTGCCCGGGGTCCACCATCCGATCTTCCGCGGCGAAAGCGTCAACCACGACCCGCGCGAGCGCTTCATCGCCGGCTTCCTGGAGCAATCCGGTACGTATAATCTGTTCCTCGATTTCTATCACCAGCTCGTCCAGGCGCTCTACGATGCCGGCGCCTCGCGCTACGTCTTCTGCGTCAACGTCGATGCGGTGATCGCCGCCTTGCTGCTGTCGCTGCTCTGGGACGATTACCGGAGCGGCCGCCTCACCGGCCGCGATCTGGAGGCGGCCGCGTTCAACCTCTTCCTCTACGGCCGGATGATCGGCGCGGCGGCCGAGATCGACGACCATCTCAACCGCGGCCGCAACATGGACATGCGGACCCCGCAGGAGCTCTGCGCCTTCGTGGTGTGACCGACTCCAGTTAGCGCGGCGTTCGGTACGGGACGAACCGGCCGAGGAAGACGAAGCCGGTCCGCATCCGGGCGCCGCTGTCGTAGAGGGTGACGACGTCGATGCTGCAGAGCTGGCTCGAATGGGTGTCGGTGACCAGCGTCTGCCACGCGGTGAGCGACTGCAGGCCCGAGCGCGGCCGGTTCACGTAGATCGTGCTGCCGGTATCGTAGAGGATGGCGGTCCGGTCGATGATTTGGGTGGAGCGAATGTCGCGCAGCTCGATGCAGTCGACCGGCGGACCGGCGACCTTGCCGGCGAGCTCGCGCGCCAGGCGCGCCTCGGGCGTCAGCCGGGGCGCGGCCTGGCCGGGAGCACCGGCCAGCAGCAGGGCTGCCGCAAGCGAAGGAAACAGCCGATTCATCACGCGGACCTCACGATTGCGAAGCGGGTTTGCAGTCATGGCGAAACGACCTCCTCATCTCAGCTTTTATTCCGGCGGGCTTCCCGGTCCGACCGGGCGGCGCGAATATCGGACACCTCCGCCAATCCGGCTT
>JAXDOV010000010.1:0-16347 GCA_034668705.1 Sphingomonadales bacterium | reverse complement strand
AGAGCATAGGCCCAGGCGCGGCCGAGGAGGACGCCCTTCGCGCCGAGCGCGAGCATGCGGAGGACGTCCAGGCCCGAGCGCACGCCGCCGTCGACCAGGACGATCGTCCTGGCCCCCACCGCTTCCGCGATTCCCGGCAAGGCACGGACGGTGGAGGGGACCCCGTCGAGCTGGCGGCCGCCATGATTGGAGACGACGATGCCGTCGGCGCCGACTTCCGCCGCCCGGCGGGCATCCCCGGGATCGAGTATGCCCTTGATCACCAGCCGGCCCGGCCAGTGGCTGCGGATCCAGTCGAGGTCGCGCCAGGTGATCGAGGCGTCGAAATTGCGGCCGATCCAGGCGACATAATCCTCCAGCCCGCTCTTCGCGCCGAGCACCGGCGCGAAATTGCCGAGGCCGTGCGGCCGGCCGCGAAGGCCGACGTCCCAGGCCCAGCGCGGATGGGCCAGCGCCTGGCCCAGCCGCCGCCAGCGCGCATGCGGGCCCGACATGCCGGAATGGAGGTCGCGGTAGCGGGCGCCCGGCATCGGCAGGTCGACGGTGAACATCAGCCCGGCGCAGCCGACCTCGCGCGCGACCGCGAGCAGCTCGGCCATGTAGCCGCGGTCGCGGATGATGTAGAGCTGGAACCAGACCGGCAGCGTGCTCGCCTCAGCCACCTCGCGCAGGCCGCAGACCGAGAGGCTGGACAGGCAGAGGGGGATTCCCTTCGCCGAGGCGGCGCGCACCGCCTGAGCCTCGCCGCGGCGCGCATACATCCCGCTCAGCCCGACCGGCCCGAGCATGATCGGCAGGGCCTGGCGCGCGCCGAACAGAATGGTGGAAAGGTCGATGCTCGAAACGTCGACCAGCACGCGCTGGCGCAGCGCCACCGCGGCCAGATCCTCGACGTTGCGGCGGGCGGTCTGCTCGGCATAAGCGGCGCCGTCGATATAATCGAACAGGAAGCGGGGCAGCCGCCGCCGCGCCGCTTGGCGAAAGTCCGAGGCGGAGGAGATCCTCATCGGCCCATGGTGAGCGGGGCGCGGGGCCGTGGCAAGAGAGAGCGAGATTCCCGCTTCCACCGGACGCGCGCAATCCCCATCTGGCGATGATGATCCCCTTTTCCGTCCTCGACCTCGCCCCGATCGCCGAAGGCAGCGATGCCGGCCGCGCGCTTCGCAATGCGCTCGACCTCGCCCGCCATGCGGAGGGTTGGAATTATCGCCGTTTCTGGATGGCGGAGCATCATTCGATGCCCGGCATCGCCAGCGCCGCGACGGCCGTGGCGCTGGCTTTTGTCGGCGCCGGCACCTCGACCATCCGCATCGGCGCCGGCGGCATCATGCTTCCCAACCATGCGCCGCTCACCATCGCCGAGCAGTTCGGAACGCTCGAATCGCTGTTTCCGGGCCGCGTCGACCTCGGCCTCGGCCGCGCGCCCGGCACCGACCAGGCGGCCGCTTATGCGCTGCGCCGCAACCTCGCCAGCGACGAGAACCAGTTCCCGCGCGACGTGGTCGAGCTGACCGGTTATTTCCGCGGCGTCGAGGGAGGGCGCGTGCGGGCCATTCCCGGCGAGGGGCTGAACGTCCCGGTCTGGATCCTCGGCTCGAGCCTGTACGGCGCCCAGCTGGCGGCGATGCTCGGCCTTCCCTACGCCTTCGCCTCGCATTTCGCGCCGGCGCAGATGACGGAAGCGATCCGGGTCTATCGCGAGCGGTTCCAGCCGTCCGGCCAACTCGACCGGCCCTATGTGATGCTCGGCTTCAACGCCTTCGCCGCCGACACGGACGAGGAGGCCCGGTTGCTCGCGACCTCGCTGATGCAGGCCTTCGTCAATTTGCGGACAGGGAACCCGACGCCGCTGCCGCCGCCGAAACCCGGCTATGAGGAGACGCTGCCGCCGCAGGCGCGGGCGATGCTCGATCAGGTCCTGTCCTGCTCGGCGATCGGCTCGCCGGCGACGGTCGATGCTGCGATCCGCGCCTTCGTCGCCCGCACCGGCGCCGACGAGCTGATGATCACCTCGCAGATTCACGACCATCAGGCGCGGCTGCGCTCGTTCGAGATCGTCGCGGACAGCATGGGCGGCTGACGCCCCCGCTCCGTCAGGGATTGCGTGCGTCGAGCTCCTTCACCAGCCGGCGCGGCGACTGGGCACGGTAGCTCTCGTCGATCCATTCCTTCAGCTGGTCGAGCGACGGCATCTCGCCTTCGCCGGGCGTGAAGGTCACCCAGCCGCTCTTGCCGAGCCCGTAGGCGGTTGGCCTGGCATAAGGCAGATCGAGCGCGACCTCGCTCGTATAAGTCAGCTTCACCGACAGGCTGAACGGCTCGCCCTCCGCCGGCAGATAGGCGAAGGTCTTGTCGTTGACCGCGAGGTCGTCATGACCCGGCCAGGGCGATTTGGAATGGGCGCCGGGAAAGGCGAGGCCGAAGGCCCGCAACGTCTGGGCGATTTCGTCTCCCATCATGCGCCTCCCTCGAGGAACCAGCCTGCCCTTCGCTCGCTTCAATAGCGCAGATGAAGAGGCAGACCCATGAAAGACAGGGCCAAGATCAGCACCGGCCCGAACGACCGGCCACTGAACGAGAATGCTAAGGATCGCCCTGTCCCCCGGACAGGGCTACCGACTGCCGGGGGCAGTCGGTACCTGAGCATTGCCGGCACCGGCCCCGGCATCCCCGACGAGGCGCTGGCGCCGGGCGAGGAGCTGCCCGAGCCGCCGAGCGAGGAGGAAGTGGCGCGGATCGAGCGCGCGCTCGGCCTCCGCGGCGAGGAAGAGGATCTGCCGCTCGAAGGCCAGTGAGCGGCCACGGCGAGTCATCGCAAGGGAAAGGCGGGCGTGGTGGGCGCGGCAAGGATTGAACTTGCGACCCCTGCGGTGTGAACACAGTGCTCTACCACTGAGCTACGCGCCCACGCCCTTTCAGCGGGGCCGGAAGCGCCGCCGCCGGCGTCCTTAATCGGCCCTTCCGGGCCTGTCCAGCATCTCGAAAGCAGCGCCCTTTCCGTGAAAGAAGCGGCGATTCAGCCCCTGATGCCGACCGAATCCTTGAGCACCTTGCCGGCCTTGAACTTGGGCTGGGTCGATTCCTTGATCTGCATCGGCTCGCCGGTCCGGGGGTTGCGGCCGGTCGACGCCTTGCGCTTGGAGCAGGAAAAGGTGCCGAAGCCGACCAGCCGGACCTCGTCGCCCTTCTTCAGGGCGGTGGTGATCGCGTCGAACACGCCTTCGACGGCCCGCGTCGCATCGCCCCTGCTGAGGCCGGTCGTCTCGGCGACATTGCCGATCAGCTCCTGCTTGTTCATCTGTCCCGAACCCCTGTTGAAGGTGGAATCGCGGCTCGCGCCGGACTCCATCTAAAATCCGCTGCTCTCCCGGAGTCAAAAGGAAAGCGCGAAATTCCGAGGAAAATCGCGCCTTCCCGGGACGAATTCGTTGCTGCGCCGCAACAATATCAATGACGAATCGAAGCTCCCGCCGCGTCGTCCGGCGCTGCCGCGAGCTCGGGCGGCGGCACCGCGGCGAGCTCCTCGGCGTCGCTCCACTCGATCGGCACCACCGGCGTCGCCAGGGCATGAAGCAGCACCTCGTCGACATGGCTGACCGGCACGATTTCCAGCCCTTCGCGGATCGACGCCGGGATTTCGACGAGATCCTTCTCGTTCTCGGCCGGGATCAGCACCTTCTTGATGCCGCCGCGCAGCGCCGCCAGCAATTTCTCCTTGAGCCCGCCGATCGGCAGCACGCGCCCGCGCAGGGTCACCTCGCCGGTCATGGCGACGTCGCGCCGGACCGGAATGCCGGTGAGGGTCGAGATGATCGCCGTGACCATGCCGACGCCGGCCGAAGGGCCGTCCTTCGGCACCGCGCCCTCGGGCAAATGGACGTGGATGTCCTTGCGACTGAATATGCTCGGCTTGACGCCGTAGCTCGGGCTCCGCGCCTTGACGAAGGAGAAGGCCGCCTGGATCGACTCCTGCATGACGTCGCCGAGCTTGCCGGTGGTGCGGATCTGGCCCTTGCCCGGCACGGTCACCGATTCGATCGTCAGCAGCTCGCCGCCGACCTCGGTCCAGGCGAGGCCGGTGACGGCGCCGATCTGGTCCTCCTCCTCGCCCATGCCGTGGCGGAACTTCCTGACCCCGGTGAAATCGGCGACGTTGTCGGCGACGAGCTCGACTTTCTCGGTCTTGCCCTCGAGGATCCGGCGCAGGACCTTGCGCGCCACCTTGGCGATCTCGCGCTCGAGCGTCCGCACGCCGGCCTCGCGGGTATAATGGCGGATGAGGGTGCGCAGGCCCGGCTCGGAGAAGGTCAGCTCGCCCGGCTTGAGGCCGTGCGATTCGATCTGCTTGGGGATGAGGTGGCGGGTCGCGATCTCGACCTTCTCGTCCTCGGTATAGCCTTCGAGCCGGATGATCTCCATGCGGTCGAGCAGGGGCTGCGGCATGTCCATCGTGTTCGCCGTGGTGACGAACATGACGTCGGAAAGATCGTAGTCGATCTCCAGATAATGGTCCTGGAACTTCGAATTCTGCTCCGGGTCGAGCACTTCGAGCAAGGCCGAGGCCGGATCGCCGCGGAAATCCTGGCCGAGCTTGTCGATCTCGTCGAGCA
The DNA here is from genome assembly GCA_034668705.1 of Sphingomonadales bacterium. Lineage (GTDB taxonomy): Bacteria > Pseudomonadota > Alphaproteobacteria > Sphingomonadales > Sphingomonadaceae > Allosphingosinicella. Next base: position 11,737 of record JAXDOV010000010.1, on the reverse strand, counting down.
GGAAGAGCGGGTTGGAGGTGCCGGCCTTGCGCAGATTCGAGATGATCTTGCCCGGCAGCGAGCCGATATAGGTCCGGCGGTGGCCGCGTATCTCCGCCTCGTCGCGGACGCCGCCCAGTGACTGGCGGACGAACTCGCGGCCGGTGGCGCGGGCGATCGAACGGCCGAGCGAGGTCTTGCCGACGCCGGGCGGGCCGACCAGGCAGAGGATCGGCCCCTTCAGCTTGTTGGTGCGGGCCTGGACGGCGAGATATTCGACGATCCGGTCCTTGACCTTCTCGAGGCCGTAATGGTCCTCGTCGAGGATCTTCTGGGCTTCGGCGATGTCCTTCTTGACCTTCGACTTGCGGCCCCAGGGCAGGCCGAGCAGCACGTCGAGATAGTTGCGGCTGACCGTCGCCTCGGCCGACATCGGCGCCATCGCCTTCAATTTCTTCAGCTCCGAATTGGCCTTGGTCCGGGCCTCCTTCGACAGCTTGGTCTTGGCGATCTTGCGGCCCAGCTCGGCGAGCTCGTCGCCCTCCCCTTCCTCGCCTTCATTGCCCAGCTCGCGCTGGATCGCCTTCAATTGCTCGTTCAGATAATATTCGCGCTGCGTCTTCTCCATCTGGCGCTTGACCCGCGAGCGGATGCGCTTCTCGACCTGGAGGACGCCGAGCTCGCCCTCCATGAAGGCGAACACCATCTCCAGCCGCCGCGACGCGTTGAGCTCGGCGAGCAAAGCCTGCTTGTCGGCGACCTTGATGTTGATGTTGCCGGCGACCGAATCGGCGAGCCGCGACGGCTCCTCGATCTGGCCGAGCTGGACCGCGGTCTCGGCCGGCAGCTTCTTGTTGAGCTTCGAATAATTCTCGAACTGCTCGACCACCGAGCGCATCAGCGCCGAGATTTCCGGCCCGTCCGGCTCCTCGACGTCGACCGACTCCACCTCGGCGACGAGATGGCCGCCCTCGCTGCCCATGTTGACGAGATTTGCCCGGCTCTGTCCTTCGACGAGGACGCGGACGGTGCCGTCGGGCAGCTTCAGCAGCTGGAGGACGGTGGCGATGACGCCGATGTCGTACAGGGCGTCGCGGTCGGGATCGTCCTCCGACGGATCGAGCTGGGAAACGAGGAAGATCTGCTTGTCCGCCGCCATCGCGGTCTCGAGCGCCGCCACCGATTTGTCGCGCCCGACAAACAGAGGCACGATCATCTGCGGGAAAACGACGATGTCGCGAAGGGGAAGGACGGGGAAGGACTGGGTCACGCATCACTCCGGGTGAGAATTTCGTCTTTATATGGGCATGAAGCCATCGGCATCAATGCGGCGGCGAATGCCGTGCTTCTCCTTGAAAAATCCGCTGTGATTTCAGCGCCGCCCGCGTAGATTGAGTCCATAGGGGTTTTCGCTTCAGGGGGCATCGGTGCGGCTGATTTCATTCGTCCTTCTCTTTTTCGCCGGCTTCGCGACGGCGCCGGCCTGGGCGGCCGGCGACGGTGGCATGCCGGCGCCCGTTATCGCGCCCGCGCCCGACTGGGTCGAGGCGCTATCTATCCCGACGCCCAATCCGGCACTCAAGGACAAGCCGGTCCAGCCCCTGCTCCTCGCCACGCAGAGCCGCTACCTGAAGGACGGCACGCGGGAATATTCGATCGAGGCGGCGACGCTGATCCAGACCCCGCAGGGCCTCTCCGCCGTCGGCAACGTCATCATCCCGTGGCAGCCGCAAATGATCGATCTCATCGTCCACAAGGTCCGCATCCTTCGCGACGGCAGGGTCATCGACCTGCTGAAGAACGGCCAGCAATTCACCGTGCTGCGCCGGGAGAACAATCTCGAGGGGGCCACGCTCGACGGCGTCCTGACGGCCGCGATGCAGCCCGAGGGGCTCAGTGTCGGCGACGTGCTCGACGTGGCGTGGACGTATCGGTTCAAGCCGCAGGCGATCGCCTTCCGGGCGGAGAATGTCCTCGCGCTCGTGCACGGCTTCCAGGTCCGCCACCTGCGCTATCGGGAGCTGTGGGAGAACGGCCTTCCAATTCGCTGGGCCGCGACGGAGGCGATGGGCAAGCCGAAGGTGACGAAATCCGCTTGGGGCACGGAGCTGGTGCTCGACCGCATCGATATCGAAGGACCGGAGACGGCTCCCAGAGCACCGGCGCGCTTCCTCCTGCCCGCGCGGCTGGAAGTCACCGGCTATGCCGATTGGGCCGACATCAGCAAGCTGATGGCGCCGCTCTACGAAACGGCGCGCGAGCTTGCCCCCGATTCGCCGCTCAAGGCGGAGATCGAGCGCATCGCCGCGCTCGGTACGGACCCGAAGAAAAGAGCGATGGCGGCGCTGCGGATGATCCAGGACAAGGTCCGCTATTTCGCCCTCGCCATCGGCGACGGCGGCTACGTTCCGGCAAAGGCGGATCTCACTTGGTCGCGCAAGTTCGGCGATTGCAAAGGGAAGACCGTGCTTCTCCTGGCGCTGCTCAAGGGGCTCGGCATCGACGCGGAGCCGGTGCTGGTGAACAGCGGCGGCGGCGACCTTCTGAGTGAGCGCCTGCCGGGCGTGCAGGCCTTCAACCATGTCATCGTTCGCGCCAGGATCGAAGGCCGACCCTACTGGCTGGACGGCACCCGCTCGGGCGACCGGGATCTTGAATCCCTCGCCTCTTCGCCTTTCTCCTGGGGCCTGCCGGTGCGCATCGCGGGAGCGACGCTCGAGAAACTGCCGCTGCTGCCGCCGTCCGAGCCGCTCGCCGATGCCAGCATCGTCTACGATGCGTCCAAGGGGTTCGAGGCGGCGGTGCCGGTCAGCGGCCGTATCGTGTTCCGCGGACATCTTGCCGAGTCGTATCGGCTCACGATCTCGCAGAACGGCACGAGCGGGCTGAAGGAGCAGATTGCCGCCTGGATACCGGGGCCGACCGACAGCGACGACGTCCAGCAGATCGACGCCAAGGTCGACGAGGATGCCGGCACGACGACGATCGGCTTCAGCGGCAAGGTGCGGATGGACTGGAAGCGGAGCCCGGGCGCGGACGCGGTGCGTTTCCAGTTCCAGGACGAAACGATCAAGTGGAACCCCGACTTCACCCGCCCGGAGAAGTTCAAGGACATACCTTTCGCGCTCGAATTTCCGGCCTATCTGTCGGCGACGGAAACCATCATCCTGCCGCGCGGCGGCCAGGGCTTCACCCTCGACGGCCAGGATTTCGTCCGCGACGTCGGCGGGGCGCATATCGAGCGGCATTTGTCGGTCGCCGACGGCCGCGCCGTCGCCCGCTCCAGGTTCCGTATCCTCCAGAGCGAGTTGCCGGCGAAGGAGGGGGCTGCCGCCGCCACCGTCTTGACCCAGGTCAATGCCGACCGCGCCTATGTGCGCTCCCCAATCGGCTACCGGGCGACGGCCGTCGAACGCACCGCGATTCTTGCGTCGCAGCCGGTCAAGGCCGAGGATTATGTCGATCGCGGCTACGAGCTGCTGCGGGCGCTCCGGCCGATGGAGGCAATGACCGATTTCGACAAAGCGATCGCTCTCTCGCCACAATGGTCGCGACCGCTTGCCAGCAAGGCGGTGCTCCTCATTGGGATGCGGAAGCTCGAGGAGGCTCAGGCGCTGCTCGACAAGGCGGCTGCGCTGAGCGACGACGATTCGATCACTTGGCAGGGCTACGGGTTGCTTCGCCTTCAGGGGGGCAAGCCGGCCGAAGCCATCGAGGCATTCAACCGCTCCATCGCCCTCGATCCCGACTACGATGCCACTTACTACAATCGCATGGAGGCCTACGAGCAACTGGGCCGGCTCGACGAGGCCGCGGCCGACCTCGCGCATATCGTTCAGAAGAGTCCGGATGACATCTGGGCCTATGCCGCGATAGCGCGGCTGGCGGCGCGTCGCGGGCGCGAACAGGAGGCGATCGCCGCGGCAGAGCGCTTCGCCGCGCCCCAGGCTGGTGAAGCCGCCATCGGAGCCTACAGGCTGAAGGCTCTGCTCCTTTCGCGGTTCGGTCACGGCCCCGAGGCTGCGCAGGCATGGGCCAAGGCCATTGCCCTGATCGATGCCGACCTGGCGAGAGCCGACGAAGACCGGCGCCGGACACTGAGCCGCCTTCGCATCGACATCCTGATCGAGAGCGGGCAGGTCGAGCAGGCGATCGCATCGGCCAACGTCGTGCTGCACCGGTTTCCGAACGATGCCCTGTCCCTCAGCGAGCGCTGTTGGGCACGCGCCTCTCACAACCAGGCGCTCGAACAGGCGCTTGCCGATTGCCAGGCGGCGCGCCGGCTGCAGCCGCTCAATTCGGGAATCGCCGAGAAGATCGCATTCGTGAAGCTCCGGCTGGGCAAGAATGACGAGGCGATCGCCGATTATGACGCCGCTATGGGGCCCTCGCGCGACAGCGCCACCTCGCTGTTCGGCCGCGGCATCGCCTTGCTTCGCAAGGGCGACAAGGCGGGCGGCGAGCGGGACATCAGCGCGGCGCGACTAATCGATTTCGACATCGACCAGCAGTTCAAGAACCTCGGCGTCACGCCTTGAACGCGGGCGCGTGGACCGGCGCGCCAGTCAGGCGATGATGTCGGGGATGAGCTGGTCCTCGACCTGGGCGATCTCGTCCTTCAGGCGCAGCTTCCTCTTCTTGAGCCGCGCGAGCTGCAGCTGATCCGGTGACGGCACCGCCCGCAGCGCCTCGATCGCGGCGTCGAGATCGCGATGCTCGAGCCGCAGCCGCACCAGCTTCGAGGCCGCATTCAAATTGCCCGCGACGTCGGTCACTCATCCCCCAAAGCGGCCGCTACTCAGCCGCGCCGAACTGCGCTATACCTACAAGATCAACGGACCGTCGTACATATGCGGCGGGCGCTCGCGAGAGGGGAGACGGACGCCGCGGAAGATGGTTGAAGCTCAGGCATCACAGCAGAAGGAGATGGGAATGCAACAGGCGCATATCTCGGCACTGGAAGTGAAGCACGCGGATATCGAAGCGCGAATCACCGAGGAAAGCCAACGACCGCTGCCGGACATGGCCACCCTTTCCCGCCTCAAGAAAGAGAAGTTGAAGGTCAAGGAAGCGATCGCCGGCCTCCACTGACCTGATCGCCGTTCGAGCGGCGCACGTCGCCGCTCGGCGGCTGACCCACGAAAAGAAGACGCGTCGCGGCGGACTCGGCCGCGGCCTGCCCATGCTTTGAAAAGAACGCGCCCCGGGAAGAGAAGGCGCCCCGGCCATCGCCGGGGCTCCCCTCCTCAATCGTCGCGGGTGACGCGCTCGTTGCGCTCGTGGCGCTCCTGCGCCTCGACCGTCATGGTGGCGATCGGCCGCGCTTCGAGCCGGGCCAGCGAGATCGGCTCGCCGGTGATTTCGCAAAAGCCATAATCGCCGGACTCGATCCGCCGCAGCGCCGAATCGATCTTCGAGATCAGCTTGCGCTGCCGGTCGCGTGTCCTGAGCTCGATCGCCCAGTCGGTCTCGCTCGAGGCGCGGTCGGTGAGATCCGCCTCGCGGATCGGGCCGCTCTTCAGCTGCACCATCGTGTCCCGGCTCTCGCGCAGGATCTCGTCTTTCCAGCCGAGCAGCTTCTGCCGGAAATAGGCAAGCTGCGCATGGTTCATGAACTCTTCGTTGGCGCTGGGACGATAAGCGTCGCCCAGGGCCCAGATTGCGTGATTTTGGTCGAAAACGCCGCTAACTGCCGTTGCCATAACCCCTCCACTCCCGCGCATCCGGACCCCTCCGGAACGCAAAACCTGCAGGCGGTTCCCGACTCGCCGGGATTCGCCGGCCTTTACCCCAGCGGGCCTATACTGTTCGCGGCGGGCGAGCACAAGTCACTCAAAATGCGCTCGAAATTTCTTTCCTATTTGGCGGAGGGCCGTGACATTTCTGCCGCGGGACCGGTGCTGCGCCGGGCCTGGACTCCCCTTGATTCGCAATACTCGCGAATCGGTCGGGTGACGCGATGTTAACCATAAGCGGATCGGCGGCGGCGCGGCTATTCGTTCACCCCTTCAATGCCTCTGTCCACTTATGGGACGGAACCCGCCAAGACGGGCGTTTCGCAGCCATTTCAGGGCCACAAAGTGGTTAACGCTGTTGCACTTAGGCAAATGTTCGTTCTCTTTGCCGATAGCCAGATGTGGCAGACGGGTGTCGATCCTCTTCTACCCGCACCGCATCGAAGCCTTGGAACAGGGTGCTGTTATGTCGGTAAGAATGGCTTTGGCAAAATTGTGCGCCTGCACTTGCGGCGGCGCGGTGATCGGTGCGGGCGCGGCCCATGTCACCGAGCACCCCCGCCCGCGGCCGGCGCTGGTCACCCATCACGCCCGCGAATATGCCCGTGCGAAGACGGTGAAGCGGGTGCGGCGAGTCGTCCGCACCGCCTGCGTCGTCCGGCAGCCGGCGCGGACGGTGACGACCCGCACTTACGCTTATGCGCCTCCTCCGCCCCTTCCGCCCATGGAAATGGGCTCGTCGGGCGGCGGCGCGCCGCCGATCATCGTCGGCGGATCGAGCGGCGGCGGCTTCGGCTTCGGCGGCGGCTTCTTCAGCGGCGGCTTCTTCGGCGGATCGAGCGGCAACGTCATCTTCACCGCCTCGACCTCGACCGGCGGCGTCTCCTCGACCTCGTCGACCAGCGGCGGCTCGACCTCGACCAGCGGCGGCTCCACATCGGGCTCGACCTCCGGCGGCTCCTCCTCCGCATCCTCCGCGTCCAGCGCCTCCTCGGCCAGCTCCGCGTCGAGCAGCGGCTCATCGGGCGGCTCGTCCAGCGGCGGCCATCAGAAGCCGCCGCACAGCTCCAGCGGCGGCTCGAGCGGCTCGTCCGGGTCCAGCGGCAGCTCCGGCTCGTCGGGCAGCTCGGGTTCCTCCGGCAGCTCCGGCTCCTCGGGCGGCTCCGGCTCGTCGAGCAGCGCCTCGTCGGGCAGCTCGGCCTCCTCGGGATCGAGCTCGACCTCCAGCGGCGCGACCGGCGGCTCCTCCTCGTTCGGCGGCAGCACGACCAGCAGCACCTCGGGCGGCAGCACGAGCACTTCGGGCGGCAGCACCAGCAGCGCGACTTCGTCGGGCAGCAGCGCCTCCAGCGCCTCCAGCGCATCGAGCTCGGGCGGCTCCTCCAGCTCGAGCGGCGGCACCCAGGTGCCGGCCCCGCCGATGATCCTGTTGTTCGGCGCCGCCGCCGCCGCTTTGGTGGCACGGCGCAGGGCCGCCCGTCAGCCGGCCTGACCCGCCGCAGGCGCCGAACGACGAAAAGGCCGCGTCCACCCCTTCGGACGCGGCCTTTTCTTTTGCCCGAAAGAGCGGGCTGCTAACCCTTGGGCGTGGCCGCGGGCGCGCTCGCCTTGGCCGCCGCTTCGAGCTGGGCGGCGGTGCTGCCGACGACGGCGCCGTTCGGTCCGGGCGCCACCGCATTGCGCGGCAGCCGCAACTCGGTTCCCGAGACGAGCTTCACCGTCACCCATTGCGGATCGACGGCGGTGATCGTGCCGACCGCGCCGCCGGCCGCATCGCTCACCGCCGCGCCGGGGGCGATCTTCGCCGCGGCCGCGGCCAGGCTCTTCTCGACCTCGGCATTGAGCTGGTCGCGCGTCATCCCGAACAGGAGCGCGCCCTGGTGCTGGGTGAACGAGGTCGCCGGCAAGCGCACCTCGTGCTTGTCGGTCTTCACGATCAGGAACTGGCCGTCCACCCGGGTGACGGTGCCGACGTCGCCGCCATTAATGTCCTTGATCGCCATGCCGGCGCTGAACGCGGCGCCGGCGGGCGCCTGGGCGGCGGCGGGAACGGCCACGGACAGCGCCGCTCCCAGGCAAAGGGAGGCCAGGAAAATCGTCTTCATTCTACGCATATAGGCTCCAGATTGAGGGCTATGAGACTCGGTCCGCCCCCGAACCGCCGCCAAATTATGCGGCCTGCAGGATTTTCTCAATCTCCCAGACCGGATGGCCGGTAAGGTCCTTGGCGACCTCGCCGGCTAGCCTTTTCTCCACCTCCTTGTGATAATGCTTGCGAAGCTCGCCGAGCGTCCGCGGCGGGGCGACGACGATCAGGGAATCGAATTCGTGGCGCAGCGCCCGCTCGCGCAGCAGCTCGGCCGTCTCGGCGGCGAAGCGATCCTCCTCGAGCTGGTGGAAATCCACTTCCTCATAGGCGCTGCGGCCCGAGCTGGTCGAATCGAAGGCCCGGCCGGGCGCATCGCTCTTCTGGTCGCGATCGGGCGCGTCCGGCGTCTCGCGCTTCCGCTCGACCTGGAGCCTGGGGAAGTCGGCGTCTCCCTCGTTGCGGAAGAACAGCATCTTCTTGCCGTCGGCGACGATCACGAAGCTGTTGTGAGGAAGCTGCATCTTGTTCTCCTTCGCCTTTCGTCGATCAACGCCCGACCGGCGGCGGAGTTGCCGCCTTGCCAGCCTTCCGCCGCCGCCGCATAGCCGCGGCGCATGCGCATCCTCCTCACCAATGACGACGGCGTGAACGCCACCGGCCTCAAGGTGCTGGAGACGATCGCCCGCGCCCTGTCCGACGACGTCTGGATCGTCGCGCCGACCGAGGAGCAGTCGGGCGCCGGCCATTCGCTCACCCTGACCCGGCCGGTGCGGCTGCGGCGGCTCGGCGAGCGACGCTTCTGCGTCACCGGCACGCCGACCGACGCGGTGATGATGGCGATCGCCCATATCATGAAGGACGATCCGCCCGATCTCATCCTCTCCGGGGTCAACCGCGGCGCCAATCTCGGCGAGGACGTCACCTATTCCGGCACCTGCTCGGCGGCGATGGAGGGGGCGCTGGCCGGCATCCCCTCGATCGCGCTCAGCCAGAGCTATGCCCGCGAGGGAATGGGCGACACCGTGCCGTTCGCCGCCGCCGAGGCCTGGGCCGGCAAGGTGCTTGCGCCGCTCCTTGCCGATCCGATGCCCGCCCGCACCCTGATCAAATCAACTTTCCCGCTTTGCCGCCCAATGATGTGAAGGGCGTGCGCGTCGTCCGCCAGGGCCTGCGCGATTACGGCCGGCTGCGCATCGTCCAGCGCACCGATCCGCGCGGCTACGACTATTTCTGGTTCGGCCTCGGCCCGATGATCGAGACTCCCGGTCATATGACCGACCTCGAAGCGGTCGCCGACGGCTATGTCAGCGTGACTCCGCTCCACCTCGACCTGACCCATGAGCCGTCGCTCGCCAAGCTCGCCGGGACCTACGGCTAAGAGCCGCGCTCGGCGCCTTCCAGGGCACTCACGAAGGCCTTGCGCCAGGCAACGACGTCCTCGCGCCTGACGATCTCGTTCAGCGCCTTCCAGCGCCGCACTCTTTCCGGCTTCGGCATGTTCAGCGCCTGGAGGATGGCGTCGCTGATCTCCTCCTTGGAATAGGGATTGACCAGGATCGCGTCCTTCAGCTGGAGCGCCGCGCCGGCGAAGCGGGAGAGGATGAGGACGCCCGGGTCCCTGGGATCCTGCGCCGCGACATATTCCTTGGCGACGAGGTTCATGCCGTCCCGCAGCGGCGTGATCAGGGCGATCTCGGCGGCGCGGTAGAAGCCGGCGAGGTCCTCGCGGCTATAGCCCTGATTGACGTAGCGCAGGGGCACCCAGTCGACCTCGGCGAACTCGCCGTTGATCCGGCCGGAAAGCTCGTCGAGCCGCTCCCGGATGATCTCGTAGGTGTCGACCTCGCCCCGCGACGGCGGCGCGATCTGCAGGAGGAAGAGCTTGCCCCGGCATTCCTCATGCTCCTCGAGGAAGCGGCGATAGCCGAGGAAGCGCTCCTCCAGGCCCTTGGAATAATCGAGCCGGTCGACGCCGATGATCGTCCGCCGTCCAGCCGCGCTCTGTCGCATCCGCTCGAACGCCTTGCGCGCTTTCGGCCCCGCCACGGCGGCTGCGAACTCGCGATAGTCGATGCCGATCGGATAGGCGGCGGCCCGGACCGAGCGGTCGCCGACATGGATCGTCCCGTCGGGGTCGCAATGGCCGCCAAGCTCGCGCTCGACATAATGGCGGAAGCTCTCCAGCCATTCCTCGGTCTGGAAGCCGATCACGTCATAGGCGAGCATCGACAGGACCAGGCCTTCGTGGAACGGCAGGGACACCATCAATCGTGCCGGCGGCCAGGGGATGTGGAGGAAGAAGCCGATCCGGTTCCTGAGTCCGCGCTGGCGCAATTGCTGGCCGAGCGGGATCAGATGGTAATCGTGGACCCAGACGAGGTCGTCCGGCTCGATCAGCGGCGCGACGGTGTCGGCGAAGCGCTCATTCACCCGCTCATAGCCGCCGGCGAAGCTGCGGTCATATTCGGCGAGATCGATCCGGTAATGGAAGAGCGGCCACAGGGTGCGGTTGGCGTAGCCGTTATAATATTCGTCGACGTCCTGCTCCTCCAGGTCGATCGTCGCCGAGGTGACGCCGCCATGGCGGTGGAAGGTGATGTCGCCGGTAAATTCCTCCGTCTTATCGCCCGACCAGCCGAACCACAGGCCGCGATGGTCGCGCAAAGCCGAGGCCAGCGCCACCGCCAGCCCGCCCTGCGCGCCGGTCGCGCTGTCGGCGCGGGGGGCGGAGACGCGGTTGGAGATGACGATCAGGCGGCTCACCGGATCGCGCTCCACGGCCGGGAGAGGAGGACGGCGCAGTTGATCAGCCCGACCAGCGAATAGGTCTGCGGATAATTGCCCCACAGCTCGCCGGTGGCGAAATCGCTATCCTCGGAGAGCAGACCCGCCGGCGTCAGCCGCTCCAGCATCTTCTCGTACAGCGCCCGCGCCTCGTCGCGCCGGCCGGCGAGGTGGAGCGCCTCGATCAGCCAGAAGGTGCAGAAGTTGAACGCCGTCTCGGGCAGGCCGAAATCGTCCTCGGCCGCGTAGCGCAGCATATGGTCGCCGCGCCGCAGCCCCTTCTCGACCGCCTCGAAGGTGGCGAGGAAGCGCGGATCGTCGGGGCTGAGGAAGCGCATGTCGACCAGCTGGAGCAGGCTGGCGTCGAGGTCGCCGCCGCCGAAGGTGGCGGCGAAGCGCTTCTCCGGCGCGTACCAGGCCGCCTCCTCGATATGGCCGCGGATCGCCGCCGCCCGCTCCCGCCACAAGGCCGCGCGCTCCTCGAGCCCGAGCACTTCGGCGGCGTTGGCGAGCCGGTCGCAGGCGGCCCAGCACATCACCGAGCTGTAGGTGTGGACGGCGCTGCGGGTGCGATACTCCCAGAGCCCGGCATCGGGCTGGTCGTGCATCTCCCAGGCGCGCTCGCCGACCTTTTCGAGCGCGGCGAAATCGGCGGCATCGGCCTTGCGGAGCAGCCTTTCGTCGATGAAGGCCTGGATGTTCGAAAGCACGATCTGGCCATAGGCGTCGTGCTGGACCTGCCTGTAGGCGGCATTGCCGATGCGGACCGGGCCCATGCCGCGATAGCCGGCGAGCGCCTCCGCCTCGCTCTCCTCCAGGCTCGGCTCGCCCGAGACGGCGTAGAGCGGCTGGATCTGCCCGCCGCGCGCGGCGTCGACGATGTTGCGCAGAGAACCGAGATAGGCTTCGAGCACGTCGAGCGCGCCGAGCCGATTGAGCGCCTGCACCGTGTAATAAGCGTCGCGGTTCCAGCAATAGCGATAGTCCCAGTTGCGGCCGCTGCCTGGCGCTTCGGGGATCGACGTGGTCAGCGCGGCGACGATCGCGCCGGTCTCCTCATGCTGGCAAAGCTTCAGCGCGATCGCCGCCCGGATCACCACTTTTTGCCATTCGAGCGGGATGGCGAGCCCCCTCACCCACCGGCGCCACT
>JAXDOV010000009.1:0-29044 GCA_034668705.1 Sphingomonadales bacterium | reverse complement strand
CTCGCCCGCCGCCTGCCGGTCTGGGCGACGGTCGCGCTGGCGATCGGCTTCGAGCTGCTGACCCTGGCGATCATCCGCGACAATCTGACGCTGAACGTGCTGATGCTGGTGGCGCCGAACGCGGCGATCAAGGCGTGGCAGGCGGGATAGCCGCCTCAGCCGCCGGCAAGGCCTTCGATCACCTTGCCGGTGCCGCCGCAGACGGGGCAGGCCTTGCCGTCATGCTCGCCAGTGCCGCCGCAATGAGGGCAGATATTCTCCCCGGTGCCGGGCGTGCCGGGCGCGGCTTCGTCGCCGGCAGCTTCGGGGGGAGCTTCGGGACCTTCGCTCATGGCGGTTGAACCCGGAAGCGGCGGCCACGGTTCCCGCCGTCGGAACCGCGTGATAGGGAATGGGTTCCCGGCACGCATGAAGCTCCTCCTCCCGCTCACGGCCGCTCTGTCCGCCGCCTTTCTGGCGGCCGCGCCGGCGCGGGCCGACGAGCTGTTCGGCGGCGTCTATGCGCATGACGTCGACATCTTCACCAACAGCGGCATCGAGACGGGGGCCGATCTCGAGCTCGGCTGGCGCGGGCCGAAAATCCTGCGCGCGCTCGGCGGACCGCGGCCTCATCTGCTGGTGTCGGTGAACAGCGCCGGCGCCACCCATTTCGCCGCCGCCGGGATCAGCTGGCGGATCGGCGACAAGGTCTATCTGCGCCCGGGCGCCGGCATCGCGATCCATACCGGCCCCGACCATGCGAGCGCCCGCCGGATCTGGCTCGGCTCGCGAATATTGTTCGAGCCGGAGCTCGGCCTCGGCCTCCGCCTCACGCCGCGCGCCTCGATCGAGGCGAGCTGGGTCCATCTCAGCCATGCCCAGATCTTCGGCCGGCAAAATCCCGGCCTCGACACGGTCGGCCTGCGCTTCAACTACCGCTTCCGCTGAAGCTCGGGGCGGCGTAGGTTTCGAGGATGAAGCTCATCCTTCTCGCCTTCGCCATGCTCGCGCTTCCGGCCGCCGCGCACGGCAAGCCCCGGCTCGCGCGCTGCGTCGTCGCGACCGAGGAAGCGCCCTATCGCGGCCCGTGCCGCTTCGTCCCCGACGGCGGCGCCTCGTTCAGCCTCGAGCCGGTGCGGCGGCGGCGTTTCTTCGGCGAGATCACGAGCATCTCGGTCGCGGTGACCAAAAGAGGCGAAGCGGAGGTGAGCGGCCTCACCAGCTCGGGCATCAATTCGCGCTGGGGCTCCGCCCGCCGCTCCCGCCGCGATCCCGCCTGCTGGGAAGGCCGGGACTTCAGCGTCTGCGTCTACTGAGCACCGGCCGCGGCCAGTCTTCTCAGCGGCCTAGCATCGTCTCAGCGGCCCAGCATCTTCTCCGGCTTGACCACCCGATCGAAGGTTTCCTCGTCGACCAGCCCGAGCTCGAGGCCCGCTTCCTTCAGCGTCTGCCCCTTTTCATGCGCATATTTGGCGATCTTGGCGGCATTGTCGTAGCCGATCTCGGGCGCCAATGCGGTGACCAGCATCAGCGAGCGGTTCAACAGCTCGGCGATCCGCCTCTCGTCCGGCTCGAGCCCGTCCAGCGCCCGCTCGGAGAAGCTCTCGACGCCGGTCGCGAGCAGGTCGATCGAGCGCAGCACGTTGGCGACGATCACCGGCTTGAACACGTTGAGCTCGAGATGGCCCTGGAGGCCGCCGATGGTGACGGCGACGTGATTCCCCATCACCTGCGCCGCGACCATGGTCAGCATCTCGCACTGGGTCGGATTGACCTTGCCGGGCATGATCGAGCTGCCCGGCTCGTTCTCCGGCAGCTGCAACTCGCCGAGACCGCAGCGCGGCCCCGAGCCGAGCAGGCGGATATCGTTGGCGATCTTGGTCAGCGACACGGCGATGACGTTGAGGATGCCCGACAGCTCGACCAGGGCGTCATGGGCGGCGAGCGCCTCGAACTTGTTCGGCGCGGTGCGGAAGGGGAGGCCGGTGAGCCGCGCCGCTTCGTTCGCGAATTCCTCGGCAAAACCATGGGGCGCGTTGAGGCCGGTGCCGACGGCGGTGCCGCCCTGCGCCAGCTGCAGGACCCGCGGCATCGCCGAGCGCAGCCGCTCGATCGCCAGCGCGACCTGCATCGCATAGCCGGAAAATTCCTGGCCGAGCGTCAGCGGCGTCGCATCCTGGAGATGGGTGCGGCCGATCTTGACGATCCGGTCCCAGGCCGCGGCCTGCGCCGCCAGCCGCCGGTGGAGGCCCTGCAGCGCGGGGATCAGACTCTTCTCGACCGCGCGCGCGGCGGCGATGTGCATCGCCGTCGGAAAGCTGTCGTTCGAGGACTGGGCCTTGTTGACATGGTCGTTGGGGTGGACCGGGCTCTTGCCGCCGCGCGTCCCGGTCAGGATCTCGTTGGCGCGGCCGGCGATCACCTCATTGGCGTTCATGTTGGACTGGGTGCCCGAGCCGGTCTGCCAGATGACGAGCGGGAACTGGTCGTCATGGACGCCGCTCGCGACCTCGCCGGCCGCCTGCTGGATCGCTTCGGCCAGCTCCGGGTCGAGGCCGCCGAGCTTGGCGTTGACCCGCGCCGCCGCCTGCTTGACGAAGCCCAGGGCATGGACGATCTCGACGGGCATCTGCTCGCGCGGCCCGAACGGGAAATTCTGGATCGAGCGCTGCGTCTGCGCCCCCCAATAGGAGTCGCTGGGAACGTCGATCGGGCCGAAGCTGTCGGTTTCGGTGCGGCTGGTGGTGACTGAGATCATGGGCGGCCCATAGCGCGCGGAAATGGGCCCGTCACCCGGCGAAAGCCGGACGACGCAAGGGGTCACTTCTTCCGGCTGAAATCCACCGAGACGACGTTGGAGCCGTCTTCGGCCGTTTCGGGGGCGGGATGGTCGTTCTCCGCCTGCTCATGCTCCTGCGGCCCGCCTTCCTCGACCTGCGCCTGGAACTGGAGAGCGAAATTGACCGCCGGGTCGACGAAGCCGGTGATGGCGGAGAAGGGGATGACGAGCCGCGCCGGCGCCTGGTTGAAGCTGAGGCCGACCTCGAAGCCGTCGTCGCCGACCTTGAGGTCCCAGAAGCGGTTCTGGATGACGATCGTCATCTCGTCCGGGAAGCGCTCGGACAGGTGCCGGGGGATATCGACCCCCGCCGCGGCGGTCTTGAAGGTGATGTAGAAATGGTGCTCGCCGGGCAGCTGGCCGCTGCTCTCCACCTCCCCCAGCACCCGCCCCACGACCGCGCGCAACGCCTCCTGGACGATCTCGTCATAGGGAATCAGGCTGTCTGGCGTGTCGCTCGGCATCGTCTCGTGGTAGCGCGGCGCGTGCCGCGGTCAACCCGCTTGCGCTTGCGCCTAACCCATGTTGCGCTTTGTCGCGGAGGAAAAGATGCCGATCGACGCCACTCTGCCCTATGACGAGACCAACGTCTTCGCCCGCATCCTGCGCGGCGAGATCCCGGCGCGGAAGGTCTATGAGAACGCGCACGCGCTCGCCTTCCACGACGTCAACCCGCAGGCGCCCGTCCATATCCTCGTCATCCCGAAGGGCGACTATGTTTCCTGGGACGATTTTTCGGAGCGGGGAACCGACGCGGAGATTGCCGGCTTCGTCCGCGCCATCGGCCATGTCGCGCGCGAGCAGGGGCTGGTCGCGCCCGGCTATCGCCTGCTCGCCAATGCCGGGACGAACAGCGGCCAGGAGGTGCCGCACCTCCATGTCCACCTGTTCGGCGGACGCCCGCTGGGGCCGATGCTGGCGCGGTAAAATCGGTTGCGCGGGCGTGACGAGCCGCTAGGCTGCGCGCAAATCAAGAAGGGGATCATGGATGGCGAGTGCGGCGAAGGGCGGCTTCCTTGCGCGGATCATGGCGCGCAAGAGCGTAGAGCAGGTCCAGCGGGAGACGCAGACCAGCCAGTTGAAGCGGACGCTCGGACCGTGGAACCTCGTCTTCCTCGGCATCGGCTGCATCATCGGCGCCGGCATCTTCGTGCGGACCGGCAACGCCGCCGCGCTTCATGCCGGCCCCGCCGTCCTGCTGTCCTTCTTCATCGCCGGCATCGTCTGCGCGATGGCCGGGCTCTGCTATGCCGAATTGTCCTCGACGCTGCCGGTCTCCGGTTCCGCCTACACCTACAGCTACACGACGATCGGCGAGTTTGCCGCCTGGGTGATGGGCGCCCTGCTGCTGCTCGAATACGGCCTGGCAGCCTCGGTCGTGGCGGTGGGCTGGTCCGGCTATGTCGTCAGCCTGCTTGGGGATTACGGCCTCCATATCCCGGCGGTCCTGACCGGGCCGACCGGCCATCATCTGCAGAAGGAGGGAGTCGACGTGCTGGTGAACGGCGCCCCCGTCACCTATTTGTTCAACCTTCCCGCCTTCCTCGTCTGCATGGTGCTTGCCGGGCTGCTGGTGATCGGCGTCTCCGAAAGCGCCAAGTTCAACAACGTCATCGTCGCCATCAAGGTGACGGTGATCACCGCCTTCATCCTGATTTGCGGCTGGTTCGTGATCCAGCATTTCGGCACGCTCAAGGCCAATTGGCATCCGTTCATCCCGCCGCCCACCGGCGACAAGGGCGAGTTCGGCTGGAGCGGCATCCTGCGCGCGGCTTCGATCGTGTTCTTCGCCTATATCGGCTTCGAGGCGGTCTCGACCGCCGGCCAGGAGGCCAAGAACCCCTCCAAGGACATGCCGATCGGCATCATCGGCTCGCTCTTCGCCTGCACCCTCATCTACATCCTGGTCTCGATCGTGATGACGCTCATCGTCAACTACAAGACGCTGAACGTGCCGGATCCGGTCGCGGTCGCGGTCGATGCGCTCGGGCCGCAATGGGCATGGTTTGCGAAGATCGTGAAGGCGGGCGCGATCATCGGCCTCACCTCGGTCGTGCTCGTGCTGATGTACGGCCAGACCCGCATCTTCTACACGATGGCCCGCGACGGCCTGTTGCCGCGCATATTCTCCACCATCCATCCCAAGTTCCGGACGCCCTGGATCAACACCATCGTCGTCGGCCTGATGACCGCCGCGGCGGCTGCCTTCTTCGACATCAACACTTTGGGCGACATGACCTCGGTCGGCACTCTCGCCGCCTTCGGTATCGTCTGCCTGACCGTGATCTGGCTGCGCCGCACCCATCCCGGCCTGCCCCGCGGCTACCGGGTGCCGCTTTACCCGGTGCTGCCGGCTCTCGGCATCGTCTCGTGCTTCGCCCTGATCTTCACCGTCGAGACGCGGGTGCTGATCTTCTTTGCCTGGTATACGGCCGCGGCGATCATCCTCTACTTCGTCTACGGGATGCACAATTCGCGGCTGGCCAAAGGCGAGGGGCCGCTCGAAGGACCGGATCTGCCCGAATTCGTCGAGGACGCTCCGACGGTCGACGGAAAGCCGGTGGTCAGGCCCTGACGGCCGGGACAGCCTGCGGGAAGGGGAGGCTTCGGCCTCCCTTTTTCGTTGCGCGGATCTCGCTAGAGCATTGCGCGAAAAGGTGGGAACCGGCTTTTCGCAAAGAGCAATGCGGTAACAAAGGCTTCTGGAGCAGTGGGAGATTCAATCTAATCGCCCACTGCTCCAGCCGATCCGCTCCGCCACCAGCGCCTTGAGGTCCGCCTCGGGCCGCGCGCCGTAATGGGAGATGACCTCGGCGGCGGCGATGGCGCCCATCCTCAGGCTCGCTTCGAGCGGCCGCCCCTGTGCCAAACCGGTCAGGAAGCCGGCGGCGAACAGGTCGCCGGCGCCGGTCGTGTCGACCACCCGGCCTACCGGCTCCGCCGGGACGTCGACCCGCCGCCCGCCTTCGACCGCCAGCGCGCCATGCTCGCTGCGGGTGACGACGAGCAACGGCACCTTGGCGGCGGCCGCCACCACGGCGGCGTCGAGATCGCTCTCGCCGGTCAGTGCGCGCACCTCCGCCTCGTTGGCGAAGAGGATGTCGACGCGGCCCTGGCCGAGCAGATCGAGGAAGCCTTGGCGGTGGCGGTCGACGCAGAAGGTGTCGGAGAGGGTGAAGGCGACCTTGCGCCTCGTGGCATGGGCCATGTCGATCGCCTTCACCATCGCGGCGCGCGGCCGTTCCGGATCCCACAGATAGCCTTCGAGATAGAGGATCGAGGCGCCCTTCACCTGCGCTTCGTCGATCGCTTCGACGGTGAGATTCTGCGCCGCGCCGAGGAAGGTGTTCATCGTCCGCTGCGCGTCCGGCGTCACCAGCACCAGGCAGCGCGCCGTCGGCGCCTCCGCCTGCGGCCGCCGCGGGGTCGCGAATTCGATTCCGATCGACTGGATGTCATGGGCATAGACGTCGCCCAATTGGTCGTCGGCGACCTGCCCGATGAAGCCGGCCTTGCCGCCCAGCATGGCGATGCCGGCGGCGGTGTTCCCCGCCGAGCCGCCGCTCACCTCGCGGCCCGGGCCCATATTCCGGTAGAGCCGCGTCGCCTCGTCGGCGTCGATCAGCCGCATCGATCCCTTGGCCAGCCCCTCGCGCTCGAGGAACGAATCGTCGGTGGTGGCGATCACGTCGACGATGGCATTGCCGATGCAGAGGACGTCGAGACGAGTGTCGGTCACGAATAGAATCTTTCGCTGGGGAAGGAGGAGCGCCGGCCCTAGCCGCCGCTTCGGTGGCGGGTCAACGGGACCGGGCGCGGCGGGATGTCCTGCCGTCGGGGCGTTTCGGCCGTGACGGGCTGGCCTAAAGCGCGCAATTTCGACAATCTGGCGCAAAGGGGGGGAAGGGGAATGGGCTTCAGCACCAGAAATGCGGCGGTGGGGCTCTTCCTCCTCGCCGCCGGCTGCGTCAGCGCCGAAGGGCAGCAGGCCCCCGCCGTCCGGCATGTCCAGCCGCCCGCGCCGCCGGTCTATCGGGTGACCGGGCTCGAGACGGTGATCGGCCGCACCGCCCGCTATCTGGAGGCGGAGTTCGGCAAGCCCGAGCTCGACATCCGCGAAGGCCCGGCCCGCAAGCTCCAATTTGCCGGCCCCGCCTGCGTCCTCGACGTCTATCTCTACCCGGCCCGCGGCGGCGGCGAGCCGATCGCCACCTATCTCGACGCGCGCCGCCTGGACGGCACCGACTTCGACCGCGCCAGCTGCGTCGCCGCGTTGACCAAGGCGCGGGAGCCGTAGAGCATTGCGCGAAAAGGTGGGTACCGGCTTTTCGCAAAAGCAATGCGATAACAAAGATCTCTGGAGCATTGGGCGATTCAATCTAATCGCCCAATGCTCTAGGCGCTCTCTCGCTCACGGCCGGCGAGCCGCCTTAGGCCCCAGGCCGCCGCTTCCGCCACCACCGGATCCTCGTCCCCCGTCAGCCGCTCCAGCGCCGGGGCGAGCTCGGCCCGGCCGCTATTGCCGGCGGCGATGGCGGCGTTGCGGACCATGCGGTTGCGGCCGATCCGCTTGATCGGCGAGCCGGCGAACACCCGCCGAAAACCGGCGTCGTCGAGCGCGAGAAGATCGGCGAGCGCCGGCGCCGCCAGCTCGGCGCGCGGCAGGAAGGCCCGATTGGCGCGGGCGGCATCGGCGAACCGGTTCCACGGGCACACCGCGAGGCAGTCGTCGCAGCCATAGATGCGGTTGCCGATCGCCTCCCTGAATTCCTCCGGGATCGGCCCCTTATGCTCGATGGTGAGGTAGGAGATGCAGCGCCGGGCATCGAGCCGGAACGGCCCGGGGAAGGCGTTGGTCGGGCAGGCGTCGAGGCAGGCGGTGCAGCTGCCGCAATGCGCCGGATGCGGCTGGGGCGACGGCTCCAGCTCGAGGGTCGTGTAGATCGCGCCGAGGAACAGCCAGCTGCCGTCGGTGCGGCTGACCAGATTGGTATGCTTGCCCTGCCAGCCCAGCCCCGCCGCCTCGGCCAGCGGCTTCTCCATCACCGGCGCGGTGTCGACGAAGACCTTGAGGTCGCACGGCGCTTCCGCGACCAGCCAACGCGCCAGCGCCTTGAGCGCCTTCTTGATCAGATCGTGATAGTCGGCGCCCTGGGCATAGACCGAGATGCGGCCGATCTCCGGCCGTACCGCCAGCGCCAGCGGATCCGCCGCCGGCGCGTAGCTCATGCCGAGCGCGATCACCGATTTGACCTCCGGCCACAGCCCGGCCGGCGAGGCGCGGCGTTCGGCCGTTTCCTCCATCCACAGCATGTCGCCATGGGCGCCCGAGGCGAGCCATTCCCGAAGGCGGTGCCCCGCCTGCGGCGCCGCGTCGGCGCGCGCGACGCCGAAGGCGCAGAATCCGAGCTCCTTCGCTTGCTCTTCGACGCGCTGACGCAAGGAGGCCTTGCCTTGGTTCATCGGGGCTCGCTACCACAGCCGCGCGTCCGAAAGGGAAATGATCGCGTGACCAGCGGCTTAGCGATTGAGGCGAAAGGCCTGTTCAAGGCCTTTGACGGCAAGACCGCCGTCGACGGCATCGACCTCGCGGTGCCGGAAGGGAGCATCTACGGCATCCTCGGCCCCAATGGCGCCGGCAAGACGACGACGCTGCGGATGCTGCTCGGCATCATCGATCCCGACCGGGGCAGCAGCACCCTGCTCGGGCGCGACCGTCCGCTCGAAGCGGCGAAGCTGGTCGGCTATCTTCCCGAGGAGCGAGGCCTCTATCCGGCGATGAAGACGAAGGAGGCGGTCGCCTTCATGGGCGCGTTGCGCGGCCTGCCGCTCAAGGTCGGGCGCGAGCGGGCCGAGGCACTGCTCCGCGACAACGGCCTCGGCGATTATGTCGACAAGCCGATCAAGAGCCTGTCCAAGGGCATGGCCCAGACCGTGCAATTGCTCGGCACGATCATCCACCGGCCGAAGCTGATCGTGCTCGACGAGCCCTTTTCCGGCCTCGACGCGATCAACCAGGGCCGCCTCGAGGCCCTGATCCGCGAGGAGGCGGCGGGCGGCGCCACCATCATCTTCTCGACCCACGTCATCGCCCATGCGGAGCGCCTGTGCGAGCGGGTCGCGATCATCGCCGGCGGCCGGATCCGGTTCGAAGGGGAGGTGGACGAGGCGCGCGGCCGCCTTCGCCCGCGGGTGCGGCTCAAGGCCCGCTCCGCCGACGGGCCGTGGCGCGGCGCGCTGCCGCCGTCGGCGCGGCAGGAGGAAGGCGTCTGGCTGTTCGAGCTGCCGAAAGGCGGCGTCGAGCCGCTGCTGAGGGCGCTGCTCGACGGCGGCGCGGGCATCGAGGAGCTGGCGATCGAGCGGCCCGGCCTGCACGAAGCGTTCGTTGCCATTGCCGGCGAGGAAGCGGCGCGCGAGATGCACGTTCCGGCGGCGGGAGAGGCGGCATGATGAGCAAGCTGCAGGCGGCGTGGGTGATCGGCCGCCGCGATTTCACCGCGACGGTCATGTCGCGGACCTTCGCCTTCTTCCTGATCTTCCCCGTGGTCATCATCGCATTCTCGGTCGGCTTCGGCGTCATGACCGCCAAAATGGACCGGCAGGAGAATCATAACCGCATTGCCGTCATCGCCGCGCCGGCCGAGTTTCAGGCGATCGCGGCCGCCCATGATCGTCTGGAGCCCGCATTCGGCGAGTTTCGGCTTGCCGAGCTGGTGCGCGTCGATCCCGATCACGATCAGGCCGGTCAGGCCAAGGCGCTGCTCGGTGCATCGAACAAGAAGTTCGTCGGCGTATTGTCCGGCGGCCTCGTGCGTCCCAGCCTGACGGGTGCATTCGCCCGCGATGGCCTGGCGGTGCGCCAGGTGAAGGCCGTGCTGGAGGAGGTGCAGCGCCAGCGCGCGCTTGCCACTGCCGCGGTGAAGCTGCCGCCTGTGAGCCTGTCGCTTGTAAAAGTCGAAGAATCGGCCGGATCGCTGGCCCAGGCGCGCATGGCTACCGCCCAGGCGGGGCAGTGGCTTCTGTTCATGGTGACGGTGATGCTCTCCGGCATGCTGCTTTCGAACATGATCGAGGAGAAGTCGAACAAGGTAATCGAGGTGCTCGCCGCGGCAATCCCGGTGGATTCGATCTTTCTCGGGAAGCTCTTCGCCATGTTGTCCGTGTCTCTGACGGGACTGGCGGTGTGGGTGAGCGCCGGCGCGATCGCCGCCCATTTCCTGGCCTCCGGGGGCATGTCGCTGCCGACGCCGGCCGTCGGGTGGCCGCTCTTCCTGCTGTTCGGATTCGTCTATTTCGCGATGAATTACCTGCTGCTGGGCGCGCTCTTCCTCGGCATCGGCTCGCAGGCCTCGTCCGTGCGCGAGGTGCAGACCATCTCGATGCCGGTCACCATCGGCCAGGTCGTCATCTTCTTCTGCGCCACCCTCGCGAGCCGCTTTATCGACAGCCCTTTCGGTATCGCGGCGGCGATCTTTCCGTTCAGCTCGCCGATGATGATGATTGCGCGCGCCGCCGAAACGGGCGAGCTTTGGCCGCACCTGTTGGCCCTGCTCTGGCAAAGCCTGTGGGTCTGGATGATCGTCCGCTTCGGCGCGGCCTTCTTCAGGTCGAACGTGATGAAATCGGGCGGCGGACCCGCGGCGGCCTTCGGCTTTCGCCGCCGCCGCGCCTGATCAGGCTTGCGGTGCCGGGCCCTTCTGCTCCCAGAGCTCGACCTTGATGCCGTCGCAGTCGAGGATCCAGGCGAAGCGGCCGTAATCCTCGTCCTGCCGGCCGAGGATGGCGATGCCCTTCGCCTCCAGCGCGGCGATCATCGAGTCGAGGTCGTCGACCCGCAGGTTGATCATGAACTGCGCTTCGCTCGGCGCGAAATAGTCGCTGTCGGCGGAGAAGGGGGAGAGCAGGCTGAACGCCTCGGCATCGCCCTGCGCCCAGGGGAAGGTCGCGCCCCATTCGCCGCCGATGCCGAGCGTCTCCTGATACCATGAGCGGGTCCGCGCCGGATCGGCGACCTTGTAGAAGACGCCGCCGAGCCCGGTCACCTTAGCCACGAGCGTAAACGGTCATCGCCGCCTCCTTCAGTGCCTTCAGTGCCAGCCGGTATGGGAAGGGCCCGTAGCTGATCCGGCCGATGCCGGCCGCGGCGACCTCGGCATAGCCCGGCGCACCCGGAAAGGCCATGAAGTTGACCGGCAGCGGCGAGGCTTCGCAAACCCGCTTGAGCAAAGCGAGATCGGCGAGCCCCGGCACGAAGAAGCCGCTGGCGCCCGCCTCGGCATAGGCGCGGCCGCGCTCCAGCGCCGCCTCCACCATCGCCGCATCGTGCGTATCGGCCCCGGCCTTGAGGAAGATGTCGGTGCGGGCGTTGATGAAGAAGTCCGGCCCCACCGCCGCCCGCGCCGCCCGGATCCGCGCCGCCTGCCGCTCCACGGGATGCAGCCCGTCGCCGCCGATCACCTGGTCCTCGAAATTGCAGCCGATCGCGCCGGTCGCGGCCAGGCGGGCCATGTTCGAGCCCAGCGCCTCGGGCTCGACCGCATAACCGCCCTCGAAGTCGATCGTCACCGGCAGCGCGACCGATTTCGCCACCCGCTCGGCATTGGCCAGCGCCAGCTCGAGCGGCAGCGCTTCGGCGTCGTGGAAACCCTGCGCCGCCGCGACCGACCAGCTGCCGGTCGCGATCGCCTTCGCGCCCGCCTCGGCCACGGCCGCGGCGCTGCCGGCGTCCCAGGCATTGTAGAGGATGACCGGCTCTCCCGGCCGGTGCAGCGACGCGAACAGCCGCGCTTTTTCCGCTTGCTCCATTCTTCCCTCCCCCTCGATGGGGGAGGCAGGTGGGGGTGGGTCGCGAGACCCACTCCATCCTATGCCGAACCTCGCCCCTCCCCAGCCCTCCCCATCGAGGGGAGGGAGCCGGTTACGCCATTCCTCCAGTTACGCCCTTCCTAGTGCACGAACCTCGCCACCACGTCGCGATAGCTCCGGCTTACCTTCACCTGGCTCCCCGATTCCAGCACCAGGAAGCATTCGCCGTTGGTGTGCGGCTTGACCTGGCGGACCTGGTCGAGATTGACGATGCAGGAGCGATGGACGCGCTGGAAACGGCGCGGATCGAGCCTTTTCTCCAGATCCTTCATCGTCTCGCGCAGGATCAGCGTGTTGTCGCCGGTATAGATGCACATATAGTCGCCGGCGGCGTCGATCTTCTCGATGCTGTCGACGTCGACGCGGAAGATCTGGCCGCGGTCCTTGATGTTGATCAATTTCTCGTAGCGGTTGGACAGCGGCGCTTCCTCCGAATTGGCGACCTGCTCGGCTGCCCCCGGCGCCACCTCGGCGAGCACTTCCTTCAACTTGCCCGCTTCCTCGGCGCTCCTCTTCTCGGAGAGGCGCAGCCGCACCCGATCGAGCGTGTCGGCGAGGCGGTCCTCCTCGACCGGCTTCATCAGATAATCGACCGCCTGCGCCTCGAACGCGCGGATGGCATGGTCGGAATAGGCGGTGACGAAGACGAAGAGCGGCGGCTCGACCTCCATCAGCCCCTGGATCACCGAGAAGCCGTCGAAGCCGGGCATCTGGATGTCGAGGAAGACGAGGTCCGGCTTGTCGGTCTTGATCGCGCGAATCGCCTCGCGGCCGTTGGAGCAGGTCTCGACGATCTCGACATCGTCATGCTTCTCGAGACGGAGCCTCAGGCCCTGGATGGCAAGCGGCTCGTCATCCACGAGAATCGTGCGGATGGTCATTTCGGCTCCTCGGCAACTTCAAGCTGGAAGGGAATCTCGATGGTAACGCGGAAGCCCCCCTCCTTGTTCGATTCAGTATCGAAACGTTGCTCGGCGCCATAGGCTTGCGACAGACGGTCCCGGATATTGGCCAGACCGACGCCGGTGGACTGCTGCGCCTTCACCCAATGGTCCTCGGCGCCCGGTCCGGTGTCGGAAACGGTGATCACCACCTTGGCGCCGGCGCGGCGTGCCGAAATGTCGATATCGGCGCCTTCCTCGGACGGCGTCACCGCATATTTGATCGCATTTTCGACCAGAGGCTGGAGCAGCAGCGAGGGCAGGCGCGCCTTCGACGCGGCCGGATCGATCTCGAACCGGGGGCGCAGGCGCTCCTCGAACCGCATCTTCTCGATTTCGAGATAGAGCTTCAGCGTCTCCACCTCCTGCGCGACCGTCACTTGCGCCGTCGGCTCGTTGATCAACGTATAGCGGAGGAAGGAGGAGAGGCGGCTCAGCATCGCGTTCGCCTGCTCGGTCTGTTTCAGAAGCACGAGGGTAGAGATGGAGTTCAGGGTGTTGAAAAGGAAGTGGGGGTTGAGCTGATAGCGCAGCATCGCCAGCTGGGCAGCGCTCGCCTGGTGCTCGAGCCGCAGCAGCCGGTCGCTCTGCTCCTCGAGCAGGAGGTAGTAATTGATCGAATAATAGAGCGCCGACCAGGCGACGAGCAGCGAGAAGGTGAGGATGATCGAGCTGAAGAACTGGACGCCTTCCGGCCGGAAGGTCGGATTGAGGAAGGTCGAGTAGCTCCACGTCTCGATCGCCGAGAAGATTCCGGAGGCGAGCAGGACGATGCCGACCGAGACGATCCAGGTGAGGATCGGACGGATCCGGATCAGCCGCCGGTAGATCGCCGCCATCAGCAGGGTGATCGAGTAGCCGGTGGCGGTCAGCAGAGCGGTGTGGAGGACGAAGCTCCACCCCATCGCATTGGCGATGCCGGACAAGGTCCGCAGCAGGAAATAGCCGGCCCAGCCGCAGGATTGCAGGATCCAGAAGGCGCGGTTCTTGTCGTCGAAAAAGGGCTGCCGGCGCAGGCTGAAAGGCTTCCAGCCTTTGCCTTCCCGGTGCCGCGGCGGCGGCGCCGATGCGGCCTGGATTGCGTTCGAGGACACTGACGACCGCTCTAGAGCCATTTCCCGCGAAATGGAATCACCGCGCGGCGGTGCGGGCGGGGAGGACCAGCATCGCCCAATCCGGGGCGTCGGTCACATAGGCGGCGACGGCCTTCCGCACCTCCTCCGCCGTCATCGACCTGTAGTCCGAAACGACGTTGCGCACCTGCTCGATCCGCTCCGGCCGCCGCGACCATTCCTGCATCGCGCCGAGCCAATAGGAATTGGTGCGCTGCCGCCGCTCGAGGCCGGTCAGCACCGGATTGATCGCGCGGGCGAATTCGTCGGGCGTCGCCGGCTTCGCCGCCATGTCGGCGACGATCTCCCGCGCCGTCCGGAACAACAAATCGGTCCGCTCCGGCCGCACCTCCGCGCCGGCATAGAAGATGCCCCAGGCGGGGAAGTCCTGCGAAGCGTTGGTCCCCGCCGTCGGGGTGTAGGTGGCGCCGTCCAGGTTGCGCAGCCTTTCCCACAGCCGCTGCTGGACCATGTTGGCGGCGAGGCTCAGCGCCCGCCGCTCGCGGATGCCGCTTTTGCCGCCGAAGGTCGACCAGCCGATCATCGCGAATCCCTGGGTCGGATCGCCGTTATGGGTGAAGGTCGTGGGGGAGGGGTTCGGCGCCGGCGGCTGCACCGCCAGCGATTCCGGTGGGACGGCGGCGGCCGTCCGCCGGGGCAAGGCGGCCACCGTCTTCAGCATCGCCGCGACGGCATTTTCGAGGCTGGTGTCGCCGACGACGACCGCCTCGATCGGTCCTTCCGCCAGGATCGGCTCGAAGAAGTGCCGAAAATACTCGGGGGTGAGGCGGGCGATCTCGTCGCGCGCCTCCGGCGCCCAGCGCATGTCGCCGCCATGGGAGAGGCCGGGGAATTCCCGCGCGGCGCGCGCGGTGGCGGAGGCGAAGCCGAGATCGTAATTTTCCAGCGCGCTGGCCTTGGCGCGCTGGATCAGCGCCGGGTCCCAATGCGGCGCGACCAGCTTGGTGGCGAGGAGGCGCAACTGGTCGCCGAGCTGGGGCCCGTCGGTGGTGCCGCGCAAGGTCCAGGCTTCCTCGTCGCCGCCGAAGCCGATGCTGAGCCGGCGGCCGGTCAGCAGCCGCTCGAGCCCGTCCAGGTCGAGCGGCCCGACCCCGGTCGAGGCCAGGGCCGGCGCCATCCAGGCGAGCGACCTGCTGGTGGCGGAGAGGCCCGAAATGCCGGCGCCGAAGCGCAGTTCGACGTCCACCGAGCCTTTCTCGTAATCGGTCTGCTTGAAGACCAAGGTCGATCCGTTGGCGAAGCGGACGATGGTGACGTCGAGATCGTCGATATGGCGGCGCGACACTTCCCGCCCGGGCTCGCCGAGCGGCGGCAGGTCGGCCATGCTCACCGCCCGGTCCGCCGGCCGCGGCGCCGGCGGCGCCCGCTCGGCGGCGGCGAGCGCCGGTCCGAGCCCGGTCACCGGCTGCGGCGCGAGCAGCACCATGCGCGGCCCCGTCCCTTCGAACAGGCCGCGCATCGCCGCTTCGACCGCGGCGGGGGTCATTTTCGGCGCCAGCTCTCCCAGCAGGGCCAGGGTCTGCCTGGTGCCGCTGATGATGCCGTCATCGTCGATCGCCTCGATCAGCCGCGACGCCCGTTGCTGGGAGCGGATCGTCGCCTCGCCCTCGACATTGGCGATGGCGGCGGCGCGGATGTTCTTCAGCTCGCGGGCGATCTCGGCATCGCTGGGCGGCGTCGCGCGCGCGTCGGCGACGATGCCGAACGCCTGGTTCAGCGCCTCCTGCCAGCGGCCCTCGCGGGCCATGACCTGCAGCTGGGTGTAATCGGCGATATGGGTCGAGCGGTCGGCGCCGACCGAGGCGCTGAGGAAGGCGCCGTCGGTCCGCGCCTTCGCCTCCAGCCGGCGGTTGAGGATGCGGCGGGCGATGACGCGGGCGAGGTCGATCTCCTCCGTCGCCTTGGTGTGCGGCATCGGCCGGTAGGGCCGCACCCAGCCGAGCGTGGCGAGGTGCGGCGCGCCGGCATAAGCGAGCAGGGCGGTCGGCTCCCTGACGCCGGCGATGCGGCCGTAATCGGGCTCGCGCGGCGCCGCGCCGGTGCCCCGCCAGCCGCCGAAATGGTCGGCGATCAGCGCCTCCATCAGCGCCGGATCGGCATCGCCGACCATCACCAGGGTCGCGCGCTCGGGCCGGTACCAGCGCTCGTAAAAAGCCCTTAGCCCGGCCGGCGTCGCCGCCTTCAGCGTCGCTTCGGTGCCGATCGTGTTGCGGTCGGCGAAGGTGAGGCCGGCGTAGAAGAGGCTGCGGGTGAGGTCGCCGAGCTCGACCGAAAGCTCGGTGCGCCGGCCATATTCGGCGAGGACGACGCCGCGCTCGGCGTCGAAGATCTTCGGATCGAAGCTGGCGGTGTCGGCCATGCCGTCGAGCAGCCTGAGGCTGGTGTCGAGCGAGGCGCGGTCGGCATGGGGCAGATCGAGCTGGAACACGGTCTGGGTCGGCTGGGTCGATGCATTGGTGTCGGAGCCGAAGCTGGCGCCCAGCCGCTGCCAGGTCTCCCGCGCCTCGCCGTCGCCGGAGGCGGCGGTGCCGCGGAACACCATATGCTCGATGAAATGGGCCCAGCCCCGCTCCTCGTTCCGCTCCATCAGCGAGCCGACGTCCATCCTCAGGCGGATCGACACCTGCCCCGCCGGCAAGGCGTTGCGCCGCACCGCATAATGCAGGCCGTTGGGCAGGGTGCCGAAGATCCAGGCCGGGTCGGGCGGAATGTCGGAGCCGCGATAGAACCAGTTCGTGTCGCCGCCCGCCTGGGCCGGCGCGGCGAAGAGGATCAACAAGGCGAGGAGGCAGCGTCGGAGGAGGAGCATGGAATCGGCCTTAGAGCATCCTCCCCGGCACGGGGAGGGTGGCGGAGGGGACTCTTCGCGAACGCCTGCCCCCTCGCCGGTCCGCGGAGGAGCCTTACCCCTGCCGCGGCTTGACTCTTGCTGAACGAGGGAGGAACATAAAAGGAACAAAAGAGTCGTTTCCCCGATGCTGTCCAATCCCGCCAGTTCCGCCAGTTCCGCCCGCCTGGCCGCCCTTCGCGCGGAGGTGAAGGCGCTCGAATCCTCGGGAGCGGCGCGCAATGGCGAGGTCCTGCCCTTTGGCATCGACGCGGTCGATTCGCGCCTCGCCGGCGGCGGCCTCGCCGCCGCGGCGCTGCACGAGGCGGCGGGCGACCGGCCGAGCCTCGCCGACGATGCGGCCGCGACCCTCTTCGTCGCCGCCGTCGCCGCCCGCCGCCCCGGGACCGTGCTCTGGGCGATCGCCCGCCGCGACCTGTTCGCTCCCGGCCTGGCTCTCGCCGGTTTGGCGCCCGACCGGATCCTCTATGCCGAATGCGGCAGCAACGAGGATGTGCTGGCGGTGATGGAGGAGGGGCTGCGCCATGGCGGCCTCGCCGCCGTGGTGGGAGAGGTGTCGCGCGTCGCCATGGCCTCGACCCGCCGTCTCCAGCTTGCCGCCGAGGAGAGCGGGACGATGGCGCTGATGCTGAAGCGCCGGCGCCGGAGCGGGGAGGATCCGCTGAGCGCGCCGTCCGCCGCGACGACCCGCTGGCGCATCGCCTCGGCGCCCTCCGCGGAGCTTCCCCTTTCGGGGAAGCTTCCCGTCGCCGGCGTCGGCCGTCCCCGCTGGCGCCTCATCCTCGCCCGCCAGCGCGGCGGCGAGCCCCACCACTGGATCATGGAGGGCCCCGATGGCCAGGGTCGCCTCGCTCTATTTGCCGAATCTCAGCACCGATCGGATCAGGCGGCGCGAGCGGCGGCCTGAAGATCCTCCCAGGCATGGGGAGGAGAAGGAAGGCGATCGCATCGCCGCCCGCAACAGCCACTGGCGGCCCGGCGCGCGCTGGGCGCGGGAGATCGGGCAATCGCGGCCGGCAAAGCGGGGCGGGGCCGCCGCCGGCGCTCCGCTCGTCACCGTCCACAAGATCGGCAACCGGGTGGAGATCGACGCCGCCTGTCCCGCCGCCCGCGCGTTGGGCTTCCGTCCCGGCATGGCGCTCGCCACCGCCCGCGCCTTGTTCGCGGCGCTCGACGTGCGCGAGGCGGATCCGGAGGGCGACCGCGCCTTCCTTGCCAGGCTTGCGCTCTTCGCCGCCCGCCGCTGGACGCCGCGCGCCGCCGTCTCCGGCGCCGACGGCCTCTGGCTCGACCTCGACGGCGTCGCCCATCTGTTCGGCGGCGAGCGGCGGATGTGCGAGCGCATCCGTCTGTTCTGCGCCCGCCTCGGCCTCGCCTCGCGCATCGCCGTCGCCGGCACCGCCGGCGCCGCTTCTGCCCTCGCCCGCTACGGCGCCGATCCGGTCGCCCTCTGCCCGGCCGGCGGCGAAGCCGAAGCCGTCGCCTCCCTGCCGCTTACCGCGCTCCGTCTCGACGCGGAGGCTCTCGCCAATGCCCGCCGCCTCGGCATCGAGCGGATCGGCGAGCTTCCCGCCATGCCGCGCGGGCCGCTCCGCCGCCGCTTCGGCGAGGATTTCCTCCTCCGCCTCGACCAGGCGCTCGGCCGCGCCGCCGAACCTTTCGACCCGATCGTCCCGGAAGAGACGCCGGCCGCCACCTTGCGCTTCGCCGAGCCGATCGCCACCGCCGAAGCGATCGGCGAGACCCTCGCCCTGCTGACGGCGCGCCTCGTCGACCGGCTGGCGAAACGCTCTTTGGGAGTCCGCCGCCTCGTCCTGCTTTGCCAGCGCATCGACGGGGCAATTTTGCGCGAGACGATCGGCACCGCCCGCCCGACCCGCGATGCCGATCATCTGACGCGCCTGATGGCGGCGAGGATCGAGAAGATCGAGCCCGGCTTCGGCCTCGAGGCGATGCGGCTCGTCGCCGAGCGGGTCGAGCCGCTCGCGCCGCGCCAGCTCTCCGGCGAGCCGCCCGCCGCCGACCTCGCGCCGCTCGTCGACCGCCTCGCCGGCCGCCTCGGCCCCCGCCGCCTGTTCCGGATGAGCGCGCTCGAAAGCGACCTGCCCGAGCGCAGCGTGCATCGCGTCGGGCCGCTGGCGCAGCCGAAGCCATGGCCCGCCTGGCCGCGCCCGGTCCGTCTCCTCTCGCCGCCCGAGCCGGTCGAGAATGTGATCGCCGCTCTGCCCGACCATCCGCCGCTCCGCTTCCTCTGGCGCGGCCGCATGCACCGCGTCCGCCGCGCCGACGGGCCCGAGCGGCTCTACGGCGAATGGTGGCGCGACGGCAAAGAGGCCGAGGCGGTGCGCGACTATTTCCAGGTCGAGGACGAGGAGGGCGGCCGCTTCTGGCTGTTCCGCCGCGGCGACGGCGAGGATCCGCGCACCGGCGACTTCAGCTGGCACCTCCAAGGGGTGTTCGGATGAGCCTCTATATCGAGCTCCAGGCCGCCAGCCATTTCAGCTTCCTGCGCGGCGTCTCCAGCGCCGAGGAATTGTTCGCGACCGCCGCCCTGCACGGCCATAAGGCGCTCGGCATCACCGACCGCAACAGCGTGGGTGGGCTGGTGCGGGCGCTGGTCGCGGCGGAGGTCACCGGAATCCGCCTCGTCGCCGGCTGCCGGCTCGACCTGATGGACGGCAACTCCCTCCTGGTCTGGCCCGAGGACCGCGCCGGCTGGTCGCGCCTCACCCGCCTCCTCACCATCGGCAAGGCGCGGGTCGATCCGAAGAAAGGGGAGAAGGGCCAGTGCTTCCTCCACTGGGAGGATGTCGCCGCTTATGCCGAGGGCCTGGTCGCCGCTTTGGTGCCGGGCGAGGCGGACGCCGCCGCCGGGATCGCGCTTGCCCAGACGGCCGATATTTTCGGCCGTCGCGCCCATCTCGCCCTCAGCCTCCGCCGCCGTCCGGGCGACGCCCTGCGCCTCCACGCGCTGGACGCGCTCGCCCGCCGCCATGGCGTCCGCAGCCTCGCCACCGGCGACGTGCTCTACGATGTTCCGGGCAAAAGAATGCTGCAGGACGTCGTCACCGCCATCCGCAACAAATGCACGATCGACGACCTCGGCTTCCGCCGCGAGCGCAATGCCGATCGCCATCTGAAGAAACCGGAGGAGATGGAGCGGCGCTTCCGCGACTATCCCGACGCAATCCGGGCGAGCGCCGACATCGCCGAGCGCTGCACCTTCTCGCTGCGCGAGTTGAGCTATCAATATCCCGACGAGATCGTGATGTCGGGCCGCAGCCCGCAGGAGGCGCTGGAGCGGCTGACGCGGGATGCGCTCAGGGCCAGATTCCCCGGCGGCATCCCGGACGCCTATGCGAAGCTCCTCGATCATGAGCTGAAGCTCGTCGGCGGGCTTCGCTACGCGCCCTATTTCCTCACCGTCCATTCGATCGTCGAATATGCGAAGAGCCAGGGGATCCTCTGCCAGGGCCGCGGCTCGGCGGCCAATTCGGTGATCTGCTTCGTGCTCGGCATCACCTCGATCGATCCGATCGAGCGCAGCCTGTTGTTCGAGCGCTTCATTTCGGAGGATCGCGACGAGCCGCCCGACATCGACGTCGACTTCGAGCATGAGCGGCGCGAGGATGTCATCCAGTGGATCTACGAGACCTACGGCCACCGCCATGCGGCGCTGACCGCGGTGGTCAGCCGCTACCGCACCCGCGGCGCCGTCCGCGAGGTCGGCAAGGCGCTCGGCCTCTCCGAGGACACGCTCGGCGCGCTGGCGGGCCAGATCTGGGGCTGGTCGAATGACGGCGTCGCCGAGCGGCACGTCGAGGAATTGAACCTCGACCTTTCCGATCCCCGGCTGTCGCTGACGCTGGAGCTGGCGAAGCAGCTGATCGGCACGCCGCGTCACCTGTCGCAGCATCCCGGCGGCTTCGTCCTCACCCGGGACCGGCTCGACGACCTCGTCCCGATCGAGCCGGCGGCGATGGAGGATCGCCGCGTCATCGAATGGGAGAAGGACGATATCGAGACGCTCCGCTTCATGAAGGTCGACGTGCTCGGCCTCGGCATGCTCGGCTGCATGCGCCGCGCCTTCGACCTGCTCGATGCGCATAAGGGGATGCGGCTGAAGCTCGATTCGCAGATGTTCCAGGACGATGACGAGGACACGTTCGCGATGATCCGGAAGGCCGATACGATCGGCGTCTTCCAGATCGAGAGCCGCGCCCAGATGTCGATGCTGCCGCGCCTCCGCCCGAAGGAATTTTACGACCTCGTCATCCAGGTCGCGATCGTCCGTCCGGGGCCGATCCAGGGCGACATGGTCCATCCCTATCTCCGCCGCCGGGAGGGGAAGGAGACGGTCGAATATCCGTCCGAAGCCCTGAAGCAGGTGCTGGAAAAGACCCTCGGCGTGCCGCTCTTCCAGGAGCAGGCGATGAACGTTGCGATCGTCGGCGCCGGCTTCACGGCGGCCGAGGCCGATGCGCTGCGCCGCTCGATGGCGACGTTCAAGTCGACCGGCGGCGTCAGCAAGTTCCGCGAGCCGATGATCGGCGGCATGATCGAGCGCGGCTACACGCCCGAATTCGCCGAGCGCACCTTCAAGCAGATCGAGGGCTTCGGCAGCTACGGCTTTCCCGAAAGCCACGCCGCCAGCTTCGCCAAGATCGCCTATGCTTCCTCCTGGATGAAATGCCACCATCCGGACATCTTCTGCGCGGCCCTGCTCAACGCCCAGCCGATGGGCTTCTACCAGCCCGCCCAGCTCGTCCAGGACGCGCAGAAGCACGGCGTCGAAATGCGCCCGGTCTGCATCAACGCCAGCGGTTGGGACTGCACTTTGGAAGGATCAGGTCCTCCCCTGAGCTCTGCTCAGGGGAGGGGGACCAGCCGTAGGCTGGTGGAGGGGCCTGCGGAGTCAGAAGGGCCCCTCCACCATGCTACGCATGGTCCCCCTCCCCTCGAAATCGAGGGGAGGATTAAAAAGCTCCTCCCCCTCCGCCTCGGCCTGCGCATGACGGCGGGTCTGAACGGGAAGGAGGCGGAAGCGATCGTCGCCGCCCGAACCGCCGGTCCATACCGATCGGTCGAGGACGCTTGGCATCGCAGCGGCGTTTCGCGGGCGGCGCTCGAGAAATTGGCCAATGCCGACGCTTTCCACGCGCTCGGGCTCAGCCGGCGGCAGGCGCTCTGGCAGGTGAGGGGGCTGCGCGAGCGGCCGCTGCCTTTATTCGCCGCCGCCGGCCTGCTCGAGACCGCCCGCGAGCCGGCGGTGCCGCTCGCGGCGATGACCGGCGGCCGCGAGGTGGTCGAGGATTACAGCGCGGTGAAGCTCTCGCTGCGCGGCCATCCGCTCGCCTTCCTGCGCCCGGAGCTGGACCGGCGCCGCATCCGCCGCTGCGCCGGCCTTGCTTCGCTGAAGGACGGCGCCAGGGTGGAAGTGGCGGGGCTGGTCCTCATCCGGCAGAAGCCGGGCAAGGGCAACGTCACCTTCATCACCATCGAGGACGAGACCGGGATCGCCAACATCATCCTCTGGCAGCGCAGGTTCGAAGCGCAAAGGCGGATCGTGATGGCGGCGTCGATGATCGGCGTCAAAGGCACGCTCCAGCGCGAAGGCGAGGTGATCCACGTCGTCGCCGACCGGCTCGAAGATTATACCGCCCTCCTCGACACGGTCGGGCAGAGGCAGTTTCCGCACGCTTTCGGTCCCGCCGACGGTGCGGCCAAAGGCGGCGCCGACCCGCGTGAAAAAGGAAGGGCGCCCGGAGAAATCCGCGCGCCCTTCCGCCTGGAATCCGCGGAGACCATCCGCGTCAAAAGCCGTAATTTTCACTGAAGCATTTCGCACCGGCAATGCGGTACAAATACCCGCGGGCGCAGGCCCGCGCGTCAGAACTTCTGCTGGCGCTCGTAGAGCGACTTGTAATGCTGGATGCGGGTCACCCGCAGCCCCGGCATGCCGGAGCGGTCGACCGCGCGCTGCCAGCCGGCGAACTCCTCGAGGCTGAGCCCGTAGCGTTCGCACGCCTCGTCGACGGAGAGCAGGCCTCCGTTCACCGCGGACACGACCTCGGCCTTGCGGCGGACCACCCAACGCGAGGTCGAGGGCGCCGGCAGGCTGTCCAGGGTCAAGGGTTCCCCCAGCGGCCCGATGACCTGCGCCGGCCTTATTTTTTGATTCTCGATCATTCCCACCTCAGAAACCATGTTGTCCGGTCGTCCCCGCTTCTCTGCCGACCCTGTAGGCCGGGGCTTTGAAGGAAGGCTGAAACGCCAAGGTAAACAGGCCCTTCATTTCAGTTGACGGCTCCTTGCCGAGCCTGCGCCGCATTGAAGGAGCCGCGCAAAGCCGCCGCCGCCTGGCGCCAGGCCGGGCCGCCCGACAGCAATTCGGCCAGCGGATCCTCGGGGCAGGGAAGCGCCTCGCCGATCGCCTGGGCCCGGGCCGCCGCGCTCGCCGCCTGCTGCAGGCGCAGCGAGGCGACCAGCATGCCGAAGTCGACCCGCGCGGCCGTGTGGCCGGCGAGCAGCGCTTCGGCGCGGCGGAAAAAACCCAGATCCATGCCCCCCCTCTAGCGAACAGGGTCTAAGAGGCGGTTAAAGCGCGAGAAGGGTCCAAACCCAACTTCCGCATCGGCGTGACGGAGCGCGAGCCGGGTTTGGACCCTCCACTGGGCTTTTCCCCGTGCAGCGCTTATGTCGCCGCCATGTTCGAGGCCGATTTCCAGCTCGCCCGCCCCGCCGCGGAGGCGCGGATCGTCGTCGCCATGTCCGGCGGCGTCGACAGCTCGGTGGTGGCCGCGCTGGCCGCGCGCACCGGCGCCGAGGTGATCGGGATCACCCTCCAACTCTACGATCATGGCGAGGCGGTGGGCCGCTCGAAGACCTGCTGCGCCGGGCGCGACATTTACGACGCGCGCGCCGTCGCCGAGCGGCTCGGCATCGCCCATTACGTGTTCGATTACGAGAGCCGCTTCCGCGACAGCGTCATCGACCGCTTCGCCGACGAATATGCGCGGGGGCGCACGCCGATCCCCTGCGTCTCCTGCAACCAGAGCGTGAAGTTCACCGACCTGCTGAGCCTCGCCCGCGACCTCGGCGCCGACTGCCTCGCCACCGGCCATTATGTCCGCCGCGTCGCGGGCGCGGACGGCCCCGAGCTCCACCGCGCCGCCGACCCGGCCCGCGACCAGAGCTATTTCCTGTTCGCGACGACCCGGCCGCAGCTCGATTTCCTCCGCTTCCCGCTCGGCGGGCTGCCCAAGACGGCGGTCCGCGAGCTCGCCGCCGACCTCGACCTGCCGGTCGCCGCCAAGCCCGACAGCCAGGACATCTGCTTCGTGCCGAACGGCGATTATGCCGCCGTGGTGAAGAAGGTGCGGCCGGAGGCGGCGCAGCCGGGCGAGATCGTCGACGCCGAAGGCCGCGTGCTCGGCGGCCATGAGGGGCTGATCCATTTCACCGTCGGCCAGCGCCGCGGCCTCGACATCGGCGGCCAGCCGGAGCCGCTCTACGTCGTCCGGCTCGAGCCGGAGGCGCGGCGGGTGGTGGTCGGGCCGAAGGCCGCGCTCGCCGTCCGCGCCGCGCGCCTGTCCGGGCTCAACTGGCTCGGCGAGGCGCAGCGGGGCGACCTTGCGGTCAAGGTCCGCTCGATGGCGCGGCCGTCGCCGGCCGCCTTCGACCCCGGATCGGGGTCCGGGACAGGCGGCACGGTCCGTTTCGCGCAGCCGGAATATGGCGTCGCGCCCGGCCAGGCGGCGGCGATCTACGACGGCGACCGCCTGCTCGGCGGCGGCTGGATCGAGGAGACGGTCGCGGCGGCGCTGGTTGCCGCCTGAGGCTCAGGCTTCCCGGCCCTGCGGCGACTCTCTCTCGGGCTCGCCGCCGCTCGCCTCGGCCGGCGGGTAGGGCATGATCAGCGTCCCGTCGGGCGCGGCGGTGAAGGCCGTCTGGCTCGGATAGGCGAGCCGGATGTCGGCCTTGTTGAAGGCGTCGAGGATGTCGATGCAGATCTCGCTCTTGATCCGGTACACCTCGTCATAGTCGAACGAGCGGATGTCGAACTGGAGCTCGAAGTCGAGGGCGGAGGCGCCGAAGCCGGTCATGCCGCAGCGAACCATTTTCGCCTTGGCGTGCCGCTCGACGATCTCCTTCAGCATCGCCGGCAGGCCGCGGCACAGTTCCGGCGGCGTCTGGCGGATCAGGCCGAGGGGGAGAGTCACTCTCCGGTGGTCGAGATAGGCGAAATTGTGGATCTGCTGCTCGAGCAGCTTGCCGTTGGCGACGATCACCTGCTCGCCGGAAATGGCGCGGACGCGGGTGGTCTTGAGGCCGATCTGCTCGACCGCGCCCGAGACGTCGCCGAACCGGATCGAATCGCCGCGGCGGAACGGCTTGTCGAACAGGATCGACAGCGCCGCGAACAGATCGGAGAAGATGCCCTGGGCGGCGAGGCCGATGGCGATGCCGCCGATGCCGAGGCCGGCGACCAGGCCGGTGACGTTGACCCCGAGATTGTCGAGGATGAGGATGATCGCGATCGCGAACAGGGCGACGGTCGCGAGCAGCCGGATGATGCCGACCGCGGAGCCGAGCGTGGTATGGCCCTCGTCCGCGCCGACGCGGAACTCGATATAGCCGAGCACCAATTCGCGCGCCCAGATCGCCGCCTGGATGGCGAAGGTGATGACGAACAGCGCATGGATCAGTCCCATGATCGCCGGCGGCGTCTGGGCATGGTCGGCGACCAGCTCCGCCGAGGCCATGATGATGAAATAGACCTTGGTCTTGGCGAGGACGCGGGCGAAGATCATCGGCCAGTGCGGATCGGTGCCCAATTTCTCGATCAGCTTGCAGCCGAGCGAGCGGATGGCGATCATCGCCAGGGTGAGCGCGGTGCCGATGGCGGCGGCGATGACGATGCCGATGATGTTGCCGCTCACCCAATGCGAGAAATCGGCGGCAATCGCCGCGCTTCGCTCGGCGACGCTGGCATGCGGCACCGGGGCGGCGGCTGCATGCGGGGCAGCCGCGGCCGCATGCTCGCCGGCGGCGCCCGCATGCGGCGAGAAGATGGTCTTGAAACCGGGCATCAGGCCGCTTTCGTTCCGCCCGGGACCTGCCTGGCCGCTTCGGCCGCCATTTCCGCCTCCGCCTGTGGTTTCGACTTGCCGGTGGCCTTTGCCCGATCCTTCGCCTTCACGTCCACCCTCGCCGTTTCCTCGGGCAGCGAATCGAGGAACGCGGCCAGCCCGCGCTCCGCGGCGGAAAGATAACGGCTGGCGCGCGGCAGCTTGCGGTCGCCGATGACGCCGGCGTCTTTGGCGGCCTCGATCAGGGCCGGGTGGACGTAGGATTTGCGGCTGATCGCCGGCGTGTTGCCGAGCGCCTCGGCGACCGGCTCGATCATGCTCTTGAGGTTGACCTTGCCCTTCTCGTCGACCCGATCCAGCATCGCCTCGAAGGCGATGACGCTGGCGCCCCAGGTGCGGAAATCCTTGGCGGTGAACTCCTCGCCCATCGTCTCCTTCAGATAGGCATTGACGTCGGCCGAGCCGACCGCGCGCACCTCGCCATCCTCGCCGACATATTCGAACAGATGCTGGCCCGGCAGGTCCTGCGTCCGCCGGGCGATGCGGGCGAGGTGCCGGTCGGCGACGGTGACGGTGCGGCGGATGCCGTGCTTGCCGGTATAGGTGATCTTGAGGCCGCCGCGCGTCACTTTGGCGTGGCGGTTCCTCAAGGTCGTCGCGCCGAAGCTCTTATTCTCCTTCGCATATTCCTCATTGCCGACGCGCATGTTGGTCTCGTCGATCAGCCGCAGCACGCCGGCGAGCACCGTCTCGAAGGCGGTGGGCTTGCCCTTTATGTCGTCCTCGATCCGTTTCCGCAGCTTGGGCAGCGCCTCGCCGAAGGCGGCGAGCCTTTCATATTTGAGGCTCTCCTGCCGGGCGCGGAAATCGGGATGATAGCGATATTGCTTGCGGCCCCGGGCGTCGTAGCCGGTCGCCTGGATATGGCCGTTCGGCTTCGGGCAGAACCAGCAGCGGACATAGGCCGGCGGCATGCCGATCGCGTTCAGCCGGTCGATCTCGTCGCGGTCGGTGACGCGGCTGCCGTCCGGATGGAAATACATCCAGTAACGGCCGCGTCGCTTGCGGGTGATGCCGGGAAGGGACCGGTCGTCGACATAACAGAGCATTGCGGCCCATAATCGCCCGCGACCCGCTTCGTTCCGGAACGGCTGCACGAAGCGCTCGTTGGCATCCCGACACCCGAAAAAGGCCGGGAAGGCCAAAAACAAGGCCATGGAAAAGGAGCGCGACCATGCCGAAGATTTCGGACGCCAGGATCCTGATCATCGCCACTGACGGCTTCGAGGATTCGGAGCTGCTCGAGCCGCGCCGCATCCTGCTGGAGCGCGGCGCCGACGTCACCCTCGCCTCGCTGAAGACCGGCGAGATCAAGGGGACAAGGGCGCGACGATCGCGGCGGAGACGGCGATCGAGGATGTCGACGACGGCGATTACGACGCCCTCCTGCTTCCGGGCGGCACCAAGAATCCCGACAAGCTGCGGATGCACGAGAATGTGGTCGACCTGGTCCGCAGCTTCGTCGAGTCCGGCAGGCCGGTCGGCGCCATCTGCCACGCGCCCTGGCTGCTGGTCGAAGCCGACGTCATCCACGGCCGAACGGTGACCGGCTGGCCCTCGATCCGCACCGACCTGCGCAATGCCGGCGCCGAAGTGGTGGACCGGGAAGCGGTGACCGACGGCAATCTCGTCACCAGCCGCAAGCCGGAGGACATTCCCGCTTTCGCGGAAGCCTTCATCGCCCTGGTCGAGAAAGCGGAGGCGCCGCTCGCGACCGCCTGACAGCCCGGAATGAATAGATTCGGCCACGACTTCCTCCCCGCTTGAGGGGAGGGGCAGGGTGGGGCGTCGGCGTTTGAGGGAGTTCCCGGACTGCCGAGCCCCCCTCCATTGTGCCGGGCTGCAGACACCCTCCACCTTCGGCGCAACAGAAAGCGGCGAGCCATGCGGCGACGCAGGTATCAAGCCGCATCTGCCGCAGCAAAATGGGCCATCTGGTCGTCATATGCCTTCACGAAGGCCGGTCGTGCCGTCGCGCGCGCGACATAGGCGCGGCAGGCAGCGAATTTCGCGAGCCCATCGAAGCGGTCCACCAGGCGCAGCACATCGGCCATGAGAATGTCGGCAACCGAAAAGGTCCCGGCGAGCCATTCCCGTCCTGTCAGGACGACTTCCATGTGCTTGAGTCTGGACTCAAGGAAGCTATCGAAGAACTGACGCATTGGCGTCTCGTCCGTGTCGCCGGAAAACTTGAAGAAGGACCATGGCTGGCTCGCCGCTTCCACTGAAGCGAGCGCTGCGAACAGCCATTCCTTTACGTCATTACGGCCGCGCGGCTCGGCAGGCATCAGCTTGCTGCTCAGTTCGCCCAGATGAAGCAGGATAGCACCGCTTTCGAAGATCGAAATCTCGCCATCGCTCAACCACGGCACCTGGCCGAAGGGCTGGTGCGCAAAATGCTCGGCAGCACGATCCCGGAAGGACACGCTTTCCACACGATAGGGCAAGCCGGCCTCTTCCAGTGCCCAGCGCACCCGTATGTCGCGCACGTGGCCGCGCGGCATTTCGGGAACCCAATCGAAGGTGGTGAGAATCAGGTCGCTCATTCGCAATCTCCAAGGAACAGGGGAAGCTTGTCGAGGAGGCCGCTCCAGCCTTGCTCGTGACTTGCGCGGGTTTCTTCGTCGGGCAAGTGCTCGTGGGTCAGGGTGAGCTCGGTTCCGCCGTCGAACGGCTCAAGCCGGAACGTCACCAGCGACTCTCGTTCCGGCGTCCCGGGCAAGTCCCAGGTGAAGACGAGCGTCTTCTCGGGAACCACCTCTTGATAGATCCCGGTCGGGTTGTGCTCGTCGCCGTTGAGCAGCCGGAACACGACGCTGAAGCGGCCGCCCGGACGCACGTCAGCCACCACGCTGAGGGTCGGCCCCGCATCGGGACCCCACCACTGCATCATCAGCTCCGGCTGCGTGATCGCCGCCCAGACCTTGGCGGGCGCGGCCTTGATTCGACGCACGATGGTCACGCTCGGGAGGCGGTCGGTCATTGCTCTCCACCCTCTTCGACGAGCGCAACAAGTCGATCGATGCTGACCGTCCAGAAGCGTTCATACCGCTTGAGCCACTCCATCGCCTCCCGCATCGGCGCGGCCGAGAGGTTCACCGCCACGGTGCGGCCGGTCTTGGTCCGCGTGATCAATCCGGCATCCGAGAGAACGTCCAGATGCTTCATCATGCCGGGGAGCTTTAGCGAAAAAGGCCGCGCAAGCTCGCTGACCGAAAGCCCGGGTTCGTCCATCAGACGCTGCAGGACGCCCCGCCGGGTGGGATCGGCCAGCGCCCAAAAAATAC
>JAXDOV010000008.1:0-4113 GCA_034668705.1 Sphingomonadales bacterium | reverse complement strand
CGGCCGACGGCCGAGAGGTCGTAGCGCTCCGGATCGAAGAACAGGCCGCCGAACAGGGCCTCGGCGGTCTCGCGGGTCGGCGGCTCGCCGGGGCGCATGACGCGGTAGATGTCGCTCAATGCCTGGTCGCGATCCTCGGCCTTGTCGGCGGCGAGCGTGTTGCGGATCCAGGCGCCGGTGGTGACATGGTCGATGTCGAGCAGCTCGATCCGGTCGATGCCGGCCTTGTCGAGGGCCTCGAGGGCCTCGGCGCTGATCTCGTCGCCGGCCTCGACATAGATTTCGCCGGTCTTGTCGTTGACCAGGTCGAAGGCGGAATAGCGGCCGTAAATCTCCTCGGTCGGGATGAGGAGCTCCTTGAGCCCGTCCTTGGCCGCCTTGGTCGCCGCGCGCGGCGTGATCTTCTGCCCGGCCGGGAAAACGACCTCGCCGCTCTCGCCATTGGCGATGTCGAAGCTCGGCTTCTGGCCGCGCCATGCCTCGGGGACGAACGGGATCCGCCAGCCGCCCTTGCCGCGCACGAAGACGACGCGGCGGTAGAAGGTGTTGAGGATCTCCTCGCTGCTCATGTCGAGCGCGTGCAGGAGGGCCGTCACCGGCAGCTTGCGCTTGCGGTCGATGCGGACGTTGACGATGTCCTTGGCGTCGAACTCGAAGTCGAGCCACGAGCCGCGATAGGGGATGACGCGGGCGGCGAAGAGGTACTTGCCCGAGGCGTGGGTCTTGCCGCGGTCATGGTCGAAGAGGACGCCCGGCGAGCGGTGCATCTGCGAGACGATGACGCGCTCGGTGCCGTTGACGATGAACGTGCCGTTCTTCGTCATCAGCGGCATGTCGCCCATGTAGACGTCCTGCTCCTTGATATCGAGGACGGAGCGGGTCTCCGTATCGGGATCGACCTCGAAGACGATGAGACGGAGGGTGACGCGCATCGGCGCGGCATAGGTCATGCCCCGCTGGCGGCACTCGTCGGTGTCGTATTTCGGCTCTTCCAGCTCGTAATGGACGAAATCCAGCTCGGCGGTGCCGGCGAAGTCGCGGATCGGGAAGACCGAGCGCAGGGTCTTTTCGAGGCCGGAGACGTAGGAATCCTGCGGCCGCGAGCGAAGGAAATGCTCGTAGCTCTCGCGCTGGACCTCGATCAGGTTCGGCATCTCCGACACTTCGTGGATGTTGCCGAAGATCTTGCGGATGCGCTTGGAGGCCGCCTGACGGGTCTTGTCGGGGGCCGAAGGAGCGGTGGTCGCCATGGGATGTAATCGCCTCGCCTGCAGAGGCTCCGCTTTGCGCGGAGCCCGGAAAAATCGCCGCGCCGGATCCCGGCCAAAGCCGGAATGCGGTCGTGAAGGCGCGCCAAGAGACGCAAAAAGCCGCGAGTCTCCCTTGTGGAAACCGCAGCTTCAGCGTCCTGAAAACCCCGCCCGATCAATGCGTTGAACGCGCTGCGCGACGGCGCGTCCTGTTCCGATGCGAATGGGGTGTGAGGGCTAGATAGGGATGGGGTGGGGGAGCGTCAAGGGGGTGGAGGCACTGGGATGGCGGGTCAGGCGACTATCGCGGAAAAGAATATGGCGGACCGGAAAGCGCCGTTTGGCACCTGTCCTCCCCGCTCAGCCTTCGTTCAGCCGCAGCGGCTCATTTGAGCTCCGCTCAACCGACTCGAGGACAGCAAGAATGAAAAAGATCATCCTCACCCTGGCCGCCGCCGCGGTCGCCTTCGCGCCGGCCGCGGCCGCGCCTCGCCTGCATGGCGAAGCGGAGCTGGCCAGGCTGCTCGAAGGCCGTGTCGCCGGCGCGCCGGTCGACTGCATCGACCTCAACCGCGTCCATTCGAGCCAGATCATCGACCGCACCGCCATCGTCTACGACGCCGGCAACACGCTCTACGTCAACCGGCCGCGGGCGGGCGCGGAGTCGCTCGACCGGTTCGACGCGATGCTGGAGAAGCCGTGGAATCACCAGCTCTGCCGCGTCGACGTGGTCCGGCTGCTGGACACCGGCGCCCGCTTCGAGAAGGGCTCCGTCTTCCTCGACGATTTCGTGCCTTATACGAGGGTCAAGGCCGCGCGGGGCCGGTAACGCCTCCACCGGGGATCGTGAAGGCGGCTCCCGAGAGAAATCGTCATTGCGACCCCGGCGAAAGCCGGGGGAAGCAATCCAGCGCGACCCTGGTTTCAGGCGCGGGACCGGATCGCCGCGTCGCTCCGCTCCTCGCGATGACGTCCTGTGTCCCTGTCGCCCCTTCTCAGCGCCGCGCGATCCGGACCAAAGCCTCGTCCAGCGCCTGCAGGAAGCGCGAGCGGTCGCCTTTGGCGAAGGGCGGCGGCCCGCCGATCGCGTCGCCGCCGGCGCGCAGATCGGCCATGATCGCGCGGGTGGCGACGGCGCCGCCGATCGAGGCGGGGGTGAACGGACGTCCGTTGGGTGCGACCACCGAAGCGCCCGCCTTGAGGCAGCGGTCGGCGAGCAGGATGTCGGCGGTGACGACCACCGCCGCCGGGCCGGCCGCCTCGACGATCCAGTCGTCGGCGGCATCGAAGCCCGAGCCCACGACGATTCGTTCGACCAACGGGTGATCGGGCACGCGCAAATGCATGTTGCTGACGATCGAGACGCGGATTCCGTGCCGCCAGGCGACCTTGTAGACCTCGTCCTTCACCGGGCAGGCATCGGCGTCGACGAGGATGCGCGCGATCACCGAGCCCGGTCGCCGCGGGCCTGCCCGCCCGGCTTCGGCTTATGGAGCTTCGGCTGATACGGCTTGGCCTGATAAGGCTTGCGCGGCGGCGGCCCGGCCTTCCTATTCTCCCGCGCCGCTTCCCCCGGCCGGCCGTCGCCCGGCCTGCCTTCGCCCGGCCTGCCCGCGACCGGCTCGATGCGCACACCGCCTTCGCCCTCC
The DNA here is from genome assembly GCA_034668705.1 of Sphingomonadales bacterium. Taxonomy (GTDB): domain Bacteria; phylum Pseudomonadota; class Alphaproteobacteria; order Sphingomonadales; family Sphingomonadaceae; genus Allosphingosinicella. Next base: position 1,214 of record JAXDOV010000008.1, on the reverse strand, counting down.
TCGCCGGTGGCGGTGCGCTTCACCGCCTGCATGAAGCGGCCGGCGATCGCCCGGGGAATCTCGAACATGGTCTCGCCCGCGCCGATGCGGATGGCGCCGATCTCGTTCTTGGTGACGTGGCCGCGGCGGCAGAGCAGCGGCAGCAGCCAGCGCGGATCGGCATTGTGGCGGCGGCCGATGTCCATCCGGAACCAGAGCGTGTCCTCGAAGCCCGGCCGCGGGCCGTCGGAGCGCTGCGGCGCGCCGCGATCGGCATGTCCCGCGTCGACCAGATCCTCCGGCGCCGGCATCCTGCCGCGATGGGCGCGGACCAGAGCGGCGGCGATGTCCTCGGCGCTCCTCTCCTCCAGCAGGCGGCGCCCCAGCGCGCGATCCTCCTCATCGGCCTCGACCGGCTCGAGCAGCAGGCGGAGCAGCCGCTCGCGGTCGCTGCGGCCGATCTCCTCCGGGGTCGGCGGCTTGATCCACTCCGCCTCGATCCGGGCGCCGCGAAGCACCGACTCCACCCGCTTGCGGCGCGGATAGGGGACGACGAGCACCGCCACCCCCTTCTTGCCCGCCCGGCCGGTCCGGCCGGAGCGGTGCTGGAGCGTCTCCGCGTCGCGCGGCAGCTCGACATGGATGACGAGGCTGAGATTGGGCAGGTCGATGCCGCGGGCGGCGACGTCGGTCGCGACCAGCACCCGCGCCCGGCCGTCGCGCAGCGCCTGCAGCGCCTGGTTGCGCTCGTTCTGGCTGTGCTCGCCCGACAAGGCGACCGCGCTGAAGCCGCGTTCGGTCAGGCTGGAATGGAGCCGCCGCACATTCTCGCGGGTGGCGCAGAACAGGAGGGCGCTTTCGGCCTCGTGGAGCCGCAGCAGGTTGACCACGCCATGCTCGATGTCGGCGGGCGCGACCGTCATCGCCTGATAGGCGATGTCGCCATGGCCGCGATCCTCGCCGACGGTGGAGACGCGCAGCGCGTCCTTCTGGTAGCGCTTGGCCAGCGCCACGATCGGCCGCGGCATGGTCGCGGAGAAGAGCAGCGTCCGCCGCCCCGCCGGGGTGGCGTCGAGTATCTCCTCGAGATCCTCGCGAAAGCCCATGTCGAGCATCTCGTCGGCCTCGTCGAGCACGACCACGCCGAGCTTCGACAGATCGAGCGCGCCGCGCTCGAGATGGTCGCGAAGCCGCCCCGGCGTGCCGACGACGATCTGAACGCCGCGCTGAAGCAT
>JAXDOV010000007.1:0-19517 GCA_034668705.1 Sphingomonadales bacterium | reverse complement strand
CGCCGGGAATCGGCTGGGCGTGACCGAAGACGGCAGGTTCACGCCGCTGTCGCACAATGTGAAGGTCTATGGAGCGGTCGTGAATGCCGAAAGCTGCTCCTACGATTCGACCCGGAACCTCATCGTCGTGGCCAATCGCGGAGCCGATCAGAATCAGGTTCCGAACGACGGCTTCGTGTCGCTCCTCAACCATGACGGTTCCGTCCACACCGCCCGCTGGATCGGAGTCAATCGCAACGGCCTGATGCTGAACCAGCCGATGGGAAGCGACATCCATGGCGGGAAGCTCTATCTCGCCGACAGCGACGGTGCGACCGCCGACGGCGCGCCACGGGTCTCCGTCATACGATTGTTCGACATCGCGACCGGAAAGCCGTCCGGCGAGATCAGGGTGCCGCAATCGCCCTGGTTCAACGACATCGCGGTTGCCGCCGACGGGACGATCTACGCCACCCAGACCGGCACCGCGGACGGGCAGACGCCGATGCGGCTCTACCGGATCGCGCCGGACGGGCGGTCCTCGATATTGGCCGACGGGGCTCCGCTGTCGCGGCCCAACGGCGTCGCGATGGATCCGGCGGGCAATGTCGTGGTCGTCAATATCGGCGATGCCGCGGTCCTGACCTTCTCGCCCGATGGGAGGCTGATCAGAACCGAACAATCCGCGCAGTCGGGCAGCGACGGCCTCGTCATCCGTCCCGACGGAACCAAATTCGTCAGCAGCGTCGTCCACGGAGGCGTGTCGAGAATTCGGCCGGGCAAGCCGGCGGAGCTGATCGCGACCGGAATACCCAGCGCCGCGTCGATGTGCTTCGACGCCGGAGCGAGGCAGCTGGTCATCCCGATGAACCTCAACAATGCCGTCGCCCTGATCCCGCTGCCATGAGCGTCGCCGCCACTCGATCCGTGCGCAGCCGCTCCGCCGTCGGAAGCCTACAGTTCCCGTTCATGGCTTGCCGTGCAGATGCCGCGGCCTGCTCGCCGGCCTGGTCGTTCCGCGCATCCCTATCGGGATGCCAAACAGACGCCGCGCCCCCGCGCGGCATGAGATTCAACGAAGCTGAAGAGGAAAATTTGGGATGAAGAAACTTGCGTGGAGCGCGTTGGTATTCGCCGGACTCGTCATGGCGCCTGCCGCCGCTCAGGCCAAGGATTGGCAGGTCAGGATGCTGAACAAGGGCAGTACCGGAATGATGGCGTTCGAGCCTGCTTATGTGGCCGTCAAACCCGGCGATACGGTGACCTTCGTTCCCGTCGACCCAGGGCATAATGCGGAGAGCGTGCCGGGGATGTTCCCGGCGGGGGCGGCGCCGTTCAAGGGTAATTTCGGTCAGAAGATCACGGTCAAGTTCGTCAAGCCGGGGCTCTACGGCTACAAGTGCATGCCGCATGCGGGCCTCGGCATGGTCGGCCTCGTCCAGGTGGGCGCTGCCGTCAACCGAGCCCAGGTCCAGGCGGAGGCCGCGCGTCTGCCCGGCCTCGGCAAGAAGCGGATGACCGACCTTCTCGCACAGGTGCGCTGATTCGCCTGCCGGTCCCGGCTTCGGGTGATCTCGGCCTCGGCGACGGTCATCGAGATGCGGCGGCGGCTGCGCTTCCGCACGTGCGGCCATAAGGGCATGCAGGATTTGTCAGCGTTGGGAGCGCCCCGATTGGGGCCTCGTTCAGCTGGAACCGGCGCAGACTCTACGCCGCAGGCTTGGCCGGATGCCGCTGCCGCAACCACCAGACAACCCGCCCCCGTGGCGGGTTATTTGGTGCCGGGCCGTATCGGCGCCCGGTTTGCCCGCGGCTTCAGCCCCCGATATAGACGGTCTTGGTCTGAGTGTAGAATTCGACTGCGGCAAAGCCCTGCTCGCGCGCGCCGTAGCTCGACTTGCGGGTGCCGCCGAACGGCACGTGATAATCGACGCCGGCGGTCGGCAGGTTGATCATCACCATTCCCGCCCTGACGTTGCGGCGGAAGTGACGCGAATGCTTCAGCGAATTGGTGACGATGCCGGCGGAGAGGCCGAACTGGCCGCGATTGGCCAAAGCCAGCGCCTCTTCATAGTCGCGCACCCGGACGGTGCTGGCGATTGGGCCGAACACCTCTTCGCAATTGATCCGCATGCCGGCTTCGGTATCGGCGATCACGGTCGGCTGCATGTAATAGCCGCGGCGATCGAGCGTCAGCAGCTCGCCGCCGGTCGCCAGCCTGCCGCCTTCGTCGGTGGCGATGCCGACATAGCGCATGTTCTGCTCGAGCTGGCTCTCGGTCACCGCCGGGCCGATCTGGCTGGCGGGATCTAGCGCGTCGCCGACCCTGAGGCTCTTCGCCCGCTCGGTCAGCGCCGCGACGAAGCGGTCGTGAATGGCCTCGGCGACGATGATCCGCGACGAAGCGGTGCAGCGCTGGCCGGTGGCGAAGAAGGCGCCGTCGATCGCGCAGGTGACGGCGCGCTCCAGATCGGCGTCGTCGAGCACCACGAGCGGGTTCTTGCCGCCCATTTCGAGCTGCACCCGCGCCTGCCTTTTGATCGCGCCTTCGGCGACCCTGGCGCCGATAGATTGGGAGCCGGTGAAGGAGATGGCGTCGATCTCGGGATGGTCGACGATCGCCTGCCCGACATCGCCCTCGCCCAGCACCAGGTTGAAGATGCCCGGAGGCGCGCCCGCCTCGTGGATGATCGCCGCCAGCGCATGGGCGATGGCCGGGGTCGGGCTGGCCGGCTTCAGCACCACAACATTGCCGAAGGCGAGCGCCGGCGCCGCCTTCCAGGCCGGAATCGCGATCGGAAAGTTCCAGGGCGTGATCAGGCCGACCACGCCGACGGCTTCACGATGGGTGGTGACGTCGATCCCCGGCCGCGTGGAATCGAGCGCCTGGCCGTGGCGTCGCAACGCCTCGCCGGCGAAATATTTGAAGATGCGGGCGGCGCGCATCACCTCGCCCGTGCCTTCGGCCAGCGTCTTGCCTTCCTCGCGGGAGAGGAGCCGGCCGAGATCCTTCGCCCGCTCCATGACGATCGAGCCGATCCTGTCGAGCAGATCGCAGCGGACCTCCGGCGACGCCTCCGACCAGCCAGGGAAAGCCGCGCGCGCCGCCTTCGCCGCCGCGTCCACCTCGGCGGCCGAGCCGCGCGGATAGCGGGCGACGATGTCGTCGAGATTGGAGGGGTTGATGCTCTCCTGCGTCGGATCGCCGGCGACGGCGTTGCCGCCGATAAAATGGGTGAGGGTGTCGGTCATGTCTTTTCTCCTCGGAGTGGATCAGGCCCCTCCGCGCCGGGTTGCGCATCGGGTCGCGGATGCCGAATCGCTAGGCAACCTCGCCAACGCTTTGCTCCGCCACCGCACAGCGCCGGGCAAAGTCGCTGAGGGACAGGCCCAGGCCCGGCCGCGCCGGAACGATCATGTGTCCCTCGCGGGTCTCGAGCTGCTCCTCGAACAAAGGCGCCAGCCAGTCGAAATGCTCGACCCATGTTTCGTGCGGGTAGGCGGCGGCGAGGTGGACGTGGATCTCCATCGCGAAGTGCGGCGCCATCGGCAGCTGCGCCTGCTCGCCCATCGCCATGATCTTCAGGAATTGGGTGATGCCGCCCACCCGCGCCGCGTCCGGCTGGATGAAGTCGACCGCGCCGCGCCGGATCAGCTCCCAATGTTCCGCCGCGCTGGTCAGCATCTCCCCGGAGGCGATCGGCGTATCGAGGGCGCCGGCGAGCTGGGCATGGCCCTCCGCGTCATAAGCATCGAGCGGCTCCTCGATCCATGTCAGGCCAAAACCTTCCAGGCTGCGGCCGATCCGCAGCGCCCGCATCCGGTCCCATTGCTGGTTCGCATCCACCATCAAAGCCGCCGCGCCGCCGATATGGTCCCGGACCTTTTCCACACGCTTCAGATCGGAAGCGGCATCGGGATGGCCGACCTTGATCTTGATGCCGCCGATGCCCGCGGCGAGCGCCTCGTCGACATTGGCGAGGATTTCACCAATCGATGCGTTGAGGAAGCCGCCCGACGTATTGTAGCAGCGCACCGCCTCGCGATGGGCGCCGAGCAGCTTCGCCAGCGGCAGCCCGGCCCGCCGCGCCTTCATGTCCCAGAGCGCGATGTCCATGGCGGCGATGGCCTGGGTGGCAAGGCCGCCGCGGCCGACCGATGCGCCCGCCCAGACCAGCCTGGTCCAAAGCCTCGCTATGTCGTTGGGATCCTCGCCGAGCAGCTCCGGCGCGATCTCCTTCGCATGGGCATAGAGGGCCGGGCCGCCCGCCCGCTTCGAATAGCTGAAGCCGAGCCCCTTATGCCCCTCCGCGCTCTCGATCTCGGCGAAGAGCAAGGCGATTTCGCGCAGCGGCCGCTGGCGGCCGGTGAGCACCTTCGCATCGCTCACCGGCACCTTCAGCGGCAGGGTCGCGAGCGACAGCGCGATCCGGGTGATGCGATCTCCGGCCGCCTCGTCCTCGCCGACGTCAGAGAATGGCATCGCGCTCCTGCGGGGTGAGCCGCCGGAATTGCTCGGTTCCATCGACGGTCGGCGGCGTCCAGGGGAAATCGAGGGTTGGGGGATTGGCGTAGCGCTGCATCCGCAGCGTCAGGCGCGCCCCCGTTCCGGGCGCCAGCCGCACCGTCACCGACCGGTCGCCGACGGCCTTGCTGGTCCTGCCGTCGGACGCCGAGAGGATCTGGTGCTCGCCATAGGCGCCGCCCTGGATGGTGACGGTCCGTCCTTCGGTCTGGTTCAGGTTGACGAGGGTGACGATTGTCGAATCCGCGCTCAGTTGCTCGACGAGGGCCGAGACGTCGCGCGGAATGCCGGCACGCCGGGCGACGGGGTCGAAATAGCGGAGACGGGCGAATTGCAGGGCGCCGCCGACGCTCGGCGAGAAGCGCGACCAGCCGGGGCGGCCGACGTGGATGCCGCCTTCCATCAGCTCGATCAAAGCCGTCACATTGGCCGGATTCTGGTCCATCACCGTGTCGGCGAAGCGCGTGTCCGGCGTCGTCTGGTCCGAAAGCAAGGCCGCATGGGCATTGCGGACCCGCTCGAGCGCGGTGCGCAATGCGAGGACGGGATAGGCCCCATTCCTTCCCTCGAGATAGGCCAGCCAGGGATTGTCGGGCGCGCGGGCGCGGTCCGACGGCTTCATCGTCAGATAGTAGATGTCCTGCGTGCCGATCTGCCATTTGCCGGGCTCGTAGCTGTACCAGCCCTGGTCGCCGTACATGGTCGGGGCCGAGAGCTTGCCGTTGACGATTTTGGCATTGGCATTGATGTGGTCGGTCATCCGGCGCCAGACGTCGAGATATTTGTCGTCGCCGCCGCTCGCCAGATAGGCGTTCATGAAGCCGGAGAGCACGAACGGGATCCGATTGCGGTCCTGGCGCTCGCCGGTCTGCGGAACGACGGGGCTGAACGACCAGCCATAGACGCCGCCATACCATTTGCCGCCGGCCTCGCCGCCGATCTTGCCGTCGAGCCCGATATTGGTCGGGATCATGTCGTTGGTCTGCCGCGCCCGGTCGATCCAGGCATCAGCATATTCGAGGATCCAGTTTTTGTATTTGGGCTCGTGCGCCAGCATGTAGGCGTTGAGCGCCAGGCCGGTCGCCTCGAGGTTCAGCGGATTGTCGCCGAGCGTGTCGTTATAGTCTTTGAAGTGCGCGACCATCTGCGCGTAATCGTGCTCGCCGTGCAGCAGCGAGCCCTGGTCGACGCCGGTCAGGTCGATCGGATCGCCCGCCCAGTCCAGGCCGGTCGCCCTGCGCATCAGCGGGCCGCGGCTGCCGTTGAACATGCTCCTGATGATCTTGTGCTGCTTGTCGTAATTGGGAGCGGCCGGATCGTCGCCGAGGTAGAAGCCGGCGAAGCGGCGCACCCGGTCGCGATACTTCTTGTCATAGGGATCGCCGAGGCCGACATTGTTGAAGACGGTCAGCCCCTCGCCATTGTGCTGCCAGTCCATCATCACCGGGAATTCGCGCGAATACATGCCGTCGCGGGCGAACGGCACTTCGGTCGTGTGCGCGAGCGTGTACTGGCGCACATGGCCTTCATAGGCCTTTTCGTACATCGTCCGGATGCGCTCGTCGGCGCCGAGCGCGTAGAGCTGCGGCCAGTCGTTGACGTTCTCGATCGCGTCGTCCGGCCCGTCGTCGCCGCCCCAGCGCTCGCGGACGAGGAGGAAGCCGCGCTCGTCGAAATAGCGGTTGAAGAAGGCCTGCGCCGCCGGGAGCTGGGCATCGATGACCTGGCGCTCGAGCAGCGCCCATTCCGGCGGCGCCATCGGCGTCGTCAGCTCCAGCGCGGGCGCGTCGGCGGGGGCAGCGGCAGCGGCCGGGGCGGCGGCGGCAAGGCAGGCCGAGCCGGCGAGCAGGGCCGTCGTCAGGAAGGTCCCGGCGATCAGCGATCTTCTGCGGCTTGTCTTCATGGCAATGTTCCTTCTCTCAAGCGGCTTCGTCACAATGTCGCGGGCGCCGGACGCAGCTCCAGCCGCTCGATCTTCTGGGCGACGACGAAATAGGCGAAGATGGTGACGGCGCAGTGCGCGCCGACGAAGATGAGGGCGCCGTCGAACGAGCCGGTCGCGCTGACGATGTAGCCGACGACGATCGGCATCACGATGCCGGCAGTGTTTCCCGCCATGTTGAAGATGCCGCCGGTGACTCCGAGCAGCTCCTTCGGCGAGGTGTCGGCAATCACGGCCCAGCCGAGCGACGCGACGCCCTTGCCGAAGAAGGCGGCGGTCATGATCGCGATCACCGCAGCCTCGCTGGAGGCGTAATTGGCGGCGACGATCACCATCGCCAGCAGCATCCCGGCCAGCAAAGGCGCCTTGCGCGCCAGCGTCAGCGAGCCGGTGCGGCGCAGCAACGCATCCGAGACGATGCCGCCGAGGACGCCGCCGATAAAGCCGAAGATCGCCGGCACGGCCGAGATGAAGCCGGCCTTGAGGATCGACATGTGGCGCTGCTGGACGAGATAGATCGGAAACCAGGTCGCGAAGAAATAGGTGAGCACGTTGATGCAATATTGCCCGAGATAGATGCCGAGCAGGGTGCGGTGGGCGAGGACCTGGCGCACATTGTGCCAGGTAAACTGGCTGGGGCCGGCGCGTCCCCCCTCGTCCATGGCGACCAGGGCGCCGCCGCGCTCGATCCGGTCGATCTCGGCCGGGTTGGCGAAGCGATGTCGACGCGGCGGCTGGATGAACCAGGCGAAGTAGATAGCCGCGAGGATGCCGAGCCCGCCCAGCACGTAGAAGACGGAGGGCCAGCCGAAGCTGTGGACGAGCCAGCCCATCAGCGGGGCGAAAGCAACCAGCGAGAAATATTGCGCCGCGTTGAACACCGCCGAGGCCGTGCCGCGCTCGGAGGTCGGGAACCAGGCCGCGACGATCCTCGCATTGGCTGGGAAGCAGGGCGCTTCCGCCACGCCCATCAGGAAGCGGAGGCTGACCAGCGCGAGCGCCGCGAGGCCGCCGGTGAGCATGCCCGCTGCGCCTTGAAAGAGGGTGAAGGCGGACCACAGGATCAGCGCCCACAGATAGACCGGCTTCGAGCCGAACCGGTCGAGCAGCATTCCGCCCGGCACCTGCGCCAGCACATAGGCGATGGCGAAGGAGGAGAGGGCATAGCCCATCGCGATCGGGCTCATGCCGAGCTCCTTCGCGATCGCCGGACCGGTCATCGAGAGCGTGGCGCGATCGGCATAGCTGATCGAGGTGATGACGAAGAGGGCGAGGAGGATCAGGTAGCGCACGTGCGTCTCGCGGCCGGCCGCCCCTGCGCCGACCGGGCGGGCGGATGCCGGTCTCGTGCCGGACGGGGCTGCGCCGCGAAGCTCGGCCGTCATGCGGTAAGATCCCTTTCCTCTCGATGCCGCCGCTGTTGCGGTCGACGCGCTGCCCTTGCGGAGCCTGTGACTGATCCGGCGCCGGCGGATCGGGTCCGCGGGCGCAGATTGGCCGAATGGATACGACCCGCAATTGCGCAGGTCTAAGTCTAATCCTCTATCGATTGATCCACGCTCGGCATGGACGGCATTCCGCTCGTCAGGCCCGGCCGTGCTCCTGCTCGATCATCGCGACCAGCGGACCGAGCGCCGGATTGTGGCTGTCCGCCCGCCAGACGGCCAGCAATTGCACGGGGTTGGCCGGGGTCGTCGCCAGCGGCCGGAAGATCACGTCGTCGATGTGAAGGCTGGTCGCGGCCTCGGGGACGATGGCGGCGCCCATGCCGGCCCCCACCAATCCGAGTATCGAATGGATCTGGTTGAGGTGCTGGACGTGGATGGGGGCGCTCTCCGCCGCCTCGAACATCCGGTTCAGCATGTGGTGGAAATATCCGGCGCCGCCGGGGGCGTACATGATGAACGGCTGCTGGTGGAAGTCGCGCATCGTCAGCACGGCCTCCGCCGCCCGCGGATCCCCTTGCGGAAGCGCCGCGACCAGAGCCTCGTTCATCACCCTCACGATGGCGAACTCCTCACGCTCGACCGGCGGCCGGAGCAGGCCGATGTCGATGCCGCCGGAAAGCAAGGCCTCCACCTGGTCGCCGCTGACCATCTCGCTGAGCTGGATAACGATGTTGGGCAGCCGCGCATGGCACAGGCTGACCAGCCGGGGCAGGAAGGAATAGCCGGACGCGGCGGTGAAGCCGATGGTGACCGTGCCCGCCTCGCCCGTCGCCGTGCGGCGAGTGGCGAGGGCGGCGCTCTCCGCCAGCCTCAGGATCCGCCGCGCCTCGAGCAGGAAGACGCGTCCGGCGGGAGTCAGCCGGACGACGCGGCTCGTCCGTTCGAGCAGCGACACGCCCAGAATCCGCTCGAGCAGCTGGATCTGCCGGCTGAGCGGCGGTTGGGTCATGTTGAGGCGCTGCGCGGCGCGGCCGAAATGCAGCTCTTCGGCCGCCGCCACGAAGCAGCGCAGCTGGCTCAGCTCGAACATGGCAACGTCTTAGCCTTGCCGCGTCCGAGGCGCCAGCTTTGCTCAGGCGGCGTTGAGACGCATCTTGGGCTCGGCCTTGGTGATCAGGCCGCAAAGAGCCTCATACTCGCCGGGGTTAAGGTCGGTGAGCGGCGGCCGGACTGGCCCGGCCGGACGGCCCACGGCGCGCATTCCGGCCTTGACGATGGAAACCGCATAGCCGCGCCTGGTGTTTCGCAGCGCGATATAAGGGAGCACGAAATCCTTGAGTCCCGTCGCCACGTGGGGGCGGTCGCCCGCCCGGATCGCGTTGAAGAAGGCGATCGCCCAGTCCGGCAAGAAATTGAAGATGGCGGAGGAATAAGTGGAGACGCCGATCTGGTTGTAGGCCGAGGCGAAGGTCTCCGCGGTCGGTAGGCCGCCGATGTAGATGAGCCGGTCCCCCATCCGCGCATGGATCCGGACCATCAGCTCGAGGTCGCCGACGCCGTCCTTGAAGCCGACCAGATTCGGGTTGCGCTCGCACAAACGGGCCAGCGAATCCTCGTCGAGAATGGCATTGTCGCGGTTGTAGACGATGATTCCGAGCGGCGTGGAGCGGCACACTGCCTCGATATGGGCGACGAGGCCCTCCTGGCTCGGATTGACCAGATAAGGCGGCAGCAGCAGCAGCCCGTCGGCGCCGGCCCGCCCAGCGGCCTGCGCGAGCTCCATTGCGATTGCGGTGCCGTAGCCGGTGCCGGCGATGACCGGCACCCGGCCGGCCGTCTCCGCTACCGCGGCCGAGACCACCGTCTCGACTTCGGACGGCTTCAGCGAGAAGAATTCACCGGTGCCGCCGGCCGCGAACAGCCCGGAGACCCGGCGCTCGAGCAGCCACGCGCAATGCTCGCGATAGGGCCCCTCGGCGAAGTCGAGGCCGTCGTCGAAATGCGTGACGGGAAAGGAAAGGAGGCCATCGACCAGGCGGTGGGCCATCTCGTTCGGCGCCATCATGTTCATACCCATGCATCTTTCTCGATAAGCTGGACCGATGCCGACGATGCGGCGCCCCGGCGGAGCGGCAGATCCCCCGGCCCCCTCCGGCCTTGCCGGCCGTCGGAGCATTGCCGTGGGATCGTGCTGTCTTCCGGCTATCCGAGAAGGTCCGTCCGGTCTAAATCAAAGATGCTATCGATCAATTCTCAATCTGGCATGATCTGCCGGCCAGCGTCGCGACACGCGGCGCCCCTTGCGCCTGTAACGAGCGTGTAGCTCACTCGAATATCAGAGATTTTCCTTCAGCGAGTGCAGCCGGGCACGGGCGGATGGCGATCATGGCGCTGGCCCGGGGACCGATGAATGAGGGGGCAAAGGCCGGACCATTGCCATAATTGTATCGATCCATAGGCGATTTGACTTGGACTGAGAAGATCAGGCTGGCCTATTCACCCTGTCATGCAGCGTCCGCGTGGGGCGCCATCAATGCCCCTCCTGCGACGGCGTGGGCGGAAATCGCTGCAGAAAATGAAGCTGCCGAAGGCGGCGCTCGTCGGGGGTGGCCGTCCACGCCGACGAAGATTTCAGGAGAGGGTTGCACATGATCGACACGTCACGTCTGCGGTTCGGGGTCTCCCTGGCGGCGCTCGTGCTGGGCGTTTCCTTCGCCGGCACGGCCGGCGCGCAGGGGTCCTCCGCCGGAACCAGTCCCGCCGCCTCTCAGCCGCCCGCGGCGACCGATCCTGCCGCGGCGCCGGGCGCCGAGGCGGAGCAGCCGCATGCGGCGGAGCTGCCGGCCAATGCCTCTCCCTCCGCCAATGGCGACGCAGGCGGGGGCGCCGACATCGTCATCACCGGCACCAGCATCCATGGCGTCGCGCCGGTCGGCGCCAATCTGATCTCGGTCGGCCAGGCCGAGATCCGCGCCACCGGCGCCCAGACGCTGACGCAGATCCTGGCCACCGTGCCCGCCCTTTCCAGCATGGGCAATGCCGGTCAGGGCGAGGTGCGCGGATCCTATTACCAGCCCCAGATCCACCAGCTCGGCGGCAGCGCCAGCACTTCGACCCTCGTCCTGATCGACGGCCACCGCGCCTCGCCGGGCGGCACCAACCACACCAACGTCGATCCCGGCGTCGTTCCGATCAACATGATCGAGCGGGTCGAGGTGCTCCCCGAAGGCGCCTCGGCCACCTATGGGTCGGATGCGGTGGCGGGCGTCGTCAACTTCATCACGCGGAACCGCTTCGACGGCGTCCAGATCGCCGGCCAGTACAATTTCGCGGATGGAGCCCATGGCTGGCAGGCGTCCGCCCTCGCCGGCAAGGTCTGGGACCGCGCCTCGGTGGTCGTCGCTTATTCCCACACCTTCCAGGGGTCGCTGGCCTATTCGGCCCGACCCTATACCAATCCCAACCACCTCGCGCAGGGCGGGTCCAACTTCAACACCTTCAACTGCGGGCCGGCGACCCTGCAGCCGGGCGGCAGCGGCGCGATCTTTCTCAGCCCCACCGCCGGCGTCAGCGTCGCCAACGCCGCCGCCAACGCGCCCTGCAGCGGCTGGGCCTATAGCGACGTGCTGCCGGAGGAGAAGCGCGACAACGTCATGATCAAGGGGCGCATGGATCTGGCGTCCAACCTCGAGCTGAGCGCCGATGTCGTCTACGGTGTGCGCCGCACCGGCGCCGCGATCTCCCGCGGAACGCTGACCGCCACGGCCTTTGGAACGGGCGCCCAGGCGAACCCCTTCTACCTGACCCCGGTCGGCTATACCGGCACGCAGACCAGGGAGACGGTCCGCTATCTGTTCGACGACCTGCTCGGCCCGGGCGCACGCAGCCTTTCCGGCTCGAACAGCTTCTATGCCGACGGCAATCTGCGCTACCGGCTCGGCAACAATTTCACCTTCAACCTGCTCCTCCTCGGCGCCCATGACGACAGCTATACGAAGACCACGGGCGTCGCGAACCAGGCGGTCGGCAATCTGGCGCTGAACGGCACCACCAACAGCGCCGGCAGCCTGACGACGCCGTCGCTGCCCAACTCCAATGCGATCATCACCCAGCTGCCGCTCACCCCCGCCAACGCGCTCGACGTGTGGCGCGCCGGCGCGGCGAACCTCACCTCGCCGGCGGTCCGCAGCCTCCTGCTCGACAACGCCAATCTGCTGCGCCAGGTGTTCGGGGTCCAGCAGGCCCGGCTGATCGCGGACGGCAAGCTGTTCGCGCTTCCGGGCGGCGACGTCGGCATCGCGCTCGGCGCCGAATATCTGCGCACCCACCTCTACGAGCTGTCGGTCCAAGGCAACAATGCCGGCCCCGCCAGCATCGGCTCCAACCAGATCCAGCTCGGCTTCACCCGGATCGTCCATTCCGCTTTCGGCGAGGTCCGGATCCCGATCGTCAGCGAGGCGATGGGCGTGCCGCTGGTGCGGAAATTCGAGATCAACCTCTCGGGCCGCTACGACCATTATAACGACTTCGGCACCACCACGAATCCGAAAATCGCCTTCGGCTGGGACGTGGGCGAAGGCTTCAGGCTCCGCGGCAACTGGTCGACCTCGTTCGTCGCGCCGCCGCTCGACATCGTCGGCGATCAATACGGCGTCTACGTCAACTCGCGCTACAACAGCTTCACCAACAACATCGCGGTGCCGGTGTCGCTCTATCCGACCCTGACGCAAATGGGGATTCCGGGATGCACGGCCGCGTCCGTCACCTGCAACATCTCCTCGCTGCAGGGCCTGCGCGTCAACACCGGCGACCACAATGCGGGCCCGCAAAAGGGCAAAGGCTATTCGTTCGGCTTCGATTTCCACCCGGAGTTCCTGCGCGGCCTGAGCGGCCAGGTGACCTATTGGCACGCGAAGCTGAACGGCGCCGTCACCGGTCCGCAGATCGGCTTCGTGGTCAACACGGCCTCGCTCGCCCATCTGCTGACCTTCTATCCGGGCGGCGCCACGGCAACGCAGATCGCCGCGGCCACCGCCCATATCCCGGCGGTGAGCGCGCTGCCGACGCGCACCGACTACATCCTCGAGGTGATCAACTCGAACTACCTCAACCTGGACGCGTCCGGCATCGACGCCTCGTTCACCTACACGCTCAAGACGGCGGGCGCCGGCACCTTCGTGATCGGCGATTCGCTGACCTACTTCACAAGGTTCCGGCAATCCTACGGCACCGACGGAATCTCCTATTCGGTGCTGAACACGACCGGTGCGAACGGCGTGTTCCCGTCGGTCAAGCTGCAGATGCGGGCCAATCTCGGCTGGCGGATGGGCGGCATCAACGCCAATCTGTTCATGAACTATACCGGCTCATACCGGAACTGGTCGTCCTCGGCGGTCAACCCGGTGACGCTCAACGCCCAGAACAATCCGAACGGCGGCGGCGACAAGGTGCGGGCCAACGTCACGTTCGACGGCAATGTCGCCTACACCTTCTCGGGCGGCTTCCTCGACGGCCAGGTGATTTCGCTCAACGTCCGCAACATGTTCGACCGGGCGCCGCCCTTCTACAACACCGCCGACGGCTATGATTCCTATGTCGCCAACGTCATCGGCCGGCAGATCTCGATCGGCGCGCAGTTCAAGTTCTGAGGGTCCTCCCATCGCCGTTTCGCCGGCGAAGCGACGATGATCCCCAACTGCCGCCCCCGAACAGGCTTCGGGGGCGGCATTTTTTCGCGGGGGATTGATGCCCGCTTTTTCAGCCGGCCGCCGTGGGTTGAGATTCCCTGCCAGCCGTGCTTCATTCCCGCTCCGAAACAGGGAGAACCGGATCATGGCGACCAATCCCACCGGCGGCAGCAGCCGCTCGCTCGTCGACCGCGCGAAGAACATCATCATGCAGCCGAAGCTCGAATGGCCGGTGATCGATGCCGAACCCACAAGCATCGCCGACATCTACCGCAACTATGTCGTGATCCTCGCTGCCATCCCCGCGCTCTGCTCGGCGATCGGCCTGTTCCTGATGGGCAATGGCTTCTTCCACTTCTCCGCCAGCTTCATCATCGGTCAGGCGATCCTCAGCTACGTGCTGACGCTGGTCGGCGTCTACATCTTCGCCCTGATTCTCGAGGCTCTGGCCCCCAGCTTCGGCGGCACGAAGGACCGGGTGAAGGCTTTCAAGCTGGCCGCTTATTCCTGGACCGCGGCGTGGCTGGCCAGCGTCGTCCTGATCATTCCGTTGCTCGGGATCCTGGTGCTGGTCGCCGCCATCTACGGCTTCTACATTCTCTATCTCGGCGTGCCGGTGCTGATGAAGGTGCCGGAGGACAAGGCGGTCGTCTATACGATCGTCGCGATCGTCGGCATGATCATCATCTATTTCCTGATCTCCATCGTCACCAACCGGATCATGTGGGCGATGATGCCGCCGGTGAGCACCATCAGCTTCACCTACCCCGGCTGACGCTCGGCCAGGATTCGTTCGACAAGCTCGAGATCCTCGGGCTTGTCGACGTCGATCGCCGCTTCGGCAAAGGGAAGGACGACGGCCCTGGCGGTGAGGCCGAGCCGGCGTCCGAGCTTCGCCACGGCGGCGTCGAGCGCGATCGTCCGGGTCAGCGCGCGGAGCAGGATCAGGGGGCCGAGGAAGGCGAGCAGGCGCAGCACCTTCTTGCGGTCCCGCTCGATCCCCGCCCAGAAAGCCAGCGCCCGCTCGGCTTTCGGCGAGGCGAGGGCGAAGAGGTTGGCGCCGCTATACTGGCCGCCGCGCGCCTTGATCCAGGTCCGCTCGGTCTCCGGCCAGGCCGTTTCCACCGTCCGCCGTTCGACCATGGCGAAGGCGACATCCGCCCCGGCGGCGCCGGCGAGGAAGGTCTCGACCATCTCGGGGTTCAGCAGCGCATGGTCGGCGGTGGTGAGGAGCACGGGATAAGGCGCCTTGGCGGTCCCGGCGACGGCGGCCACGCTCGCCGCGATGCCGTCGCCCGAGACGGCGGCAACGAGCCGCGGCTCCTCGCGCAGCCAGGCGGGCGCCTCTGCGAGCAACGCGTCGGGCGCCTGCGCCAGCACGACCACCCGCCCGACCGACGGCGCGGCGAGCAAGGCCCGCGCCACCCGCGCCAGCATCGGTTCGCCGGCGACCGGGATCAGCGCCTTGGCGGCGACTCCCCGGCTCCGCGCGAAGCCGTCCTCGCCGGGCCGTTCGCCCGCCAGCAGGATTGCGGTCCATTCACCCATTCACCGTCCCTCAAGCTCGACTGAAGCGGCGCTTCCTCCTAAGGCCCTAACCGGGCGCAACGCCTCTCGACAACCGACACGGGCGCCGCATGCCGATCGACAAGGCCGTCATCCTCAGCGCTGGCAAGGGCTCACGCCTGCTGCCGCTGACCGCCGACCGGCCGAAATGCCTGATCGCGCTCTCCGGCCGGACCCTGCTCGACTGGCAGCTCGATGCCCTGCAGGCGGCGGGCATCGCCGAGATCGTCATCGTCACCGGCTTTCGCGACCATCTCGTCGACGCGGTCGCCGCGCGCCGCACCGGAATCCGCACCCTGTTCAATCCCTTCTACCATGTCGCCGACAATCTCGGCTCG
This sequence comes from Sphingomonadales bacterium, assembly GCA_034668705.1. Classification (GTDB taxonomy): domain Bacteria; phylum Pseudomonadota; class Alphaproteobacteria; order Sphingomonadales; family Sphingomonadaceae; genus Allosphingosinicella. Next base: position 4,092 of record JAXDOV010000007.1, on the reverse strand, counting down.
GCGTGGATGGCGCGCGGCGAGTTCGACCGCGATCTGCTCCTCCTCAACGGCGACACGATCGTCTCCGGGCCGCTGCTCGCGCGGGTGCTGGCGGCGGAGGCCGGGCCGATCGCCGTCACCGTCGACGAGAAAGAGGATTACGACGCGGACGACATGAAGGTGCTGCGCGAAGGCGACCGCCTGCGCCGCATCGGCAAGGCGCTGGAACCCGGGCAGTACAATGCCGAATCGATCGGCCTCCTCGCCTTTCGCGGCGACGGGCCCCGTCTCTTCATCGATCAGGTCGAGCGGATGATGCGCTCGCCCGAAGGCACAAGCCGCTGGTACCTGCGCGCGATCGACGCGTTGGCCCAGGCCGGCGCCGACATCCGTACGATCTCCATCCGCGGCGAGGCATGGCAGGAGGTCGACTTTCCCGAGGATATCGAGAGAGCCGAGGCGCTCACCGCGCGCTGGGCCAAAGGCGCCTGAGCCAGGCGGCCAAAGCCTCGATCCCGCCGGCGTCGAGCTCGACCGATTCGCCCAGCGCCGGCGCTTTCGGCCAGCCCGCGTCGCGAACGGCGATGCCGCAGGCGCTGCGCTCGCCTTCGTAGCGCGGCAGCACGTGGAAGTGGACATGGGGGTCCACCATCATCAGCATCAGATAGTTGATCTTCGCATAGCCGACCGCCTCCGCCAGCACCTGCTCGACGTCGGCGATAACCTTGTGGAGCTCGGCGAAGACGGCGGCTTCGAGATCGGAAAAGGCCGTCGCCTCGCCCTTGGCGGCGAGGACCAGGCTGCCGAGCGTCGGCTGCGCCGGCCGCAGCAGCACCACCCAATGGGCGTAATCGGCGATCGAGGTGGCCGGATAGCCGAAGCGGCGGATGGTCTCATTCATGACTTCTTCCTCAGGCGAGCCAGGAGACGATCGCCCGGCCGCGCGCGCGGGCGATCAGCGCCTCGACGAGCTGGACGGCGTGGACGAGGAGCGACAGCAGGGTCCATGCCGCCACCGCCACCAGCCCCCAATCGGGCCGCCCCGCGATCAGGAAGGCGAGCAGGATCACCATGTTCGGGTTGCGCCGGGCGGTGACCAGCCGGAACCGGCTGTCGACCCTTCGCCAGACGTGGATGTGGATCCGGAACAGGGCGATGAAGGCCCCTTCGATCAACCGCTGCACGACATAGCCGCCGACGATCACGGCGAGCGTCCACCAGAAGACTTCCGGCGCCAGCGGCCGCCCGTATTGGGCGAGGCCGACGCCCCAGGCCCACCACCAGAAAGGCGGATGGACGAGGTCGATGCCATGGTCGAACGCCTCGCCCCATTTCGAGGCGGTGATCGTGCAGCGGGCGAGCTTGCCGTCGACCGTGTCGAGCACCATGAAGGCCAGCCCCGCGGCGAGGCCGGGCCAGTACCAGCCGCGCCAGAACAGCCAGGTCGCCAGCAGGCAGAAGAGCGCGCCGGCCAGGGTCACCTGGTTCGGACTGATCCCGATCCGCACCGCCCAGCGGGTCAGCACCAGCGCCCATTCCGGCCAGAGATATTTGGTGAGGAGGTCGGTGACGCCTTTATAGGCGCCGAAATAGCTCGCCCGCTCGAGCGCCGGCACCGTCTCCGGCGTCAGCCGGCCCATGAACGGCCGCTCGCGCTTCCTGAGCTCGTCATTGCCGATGCCCTCGCTCTCTTCATAGGCGATGCGGGTGAGGCCGGACGCCGCCTCCAGCGGCCGATGCTCCTTCATCGCCAGCATCGCGAGCAGCCGCTCGTCGAGGCTGTCGGAATGGGCGAGGACCGGCACGTCGCCGAGGGTCACGACATGCTCCGGCCGTTCGGCGATGAAAGCCAGCCAGACGGGATCGAAGACGAAATCGAGGTTGGCGACGATCGGACCGCCGCCGGCCCCTTCCGCGAAATCCACCCCCTGCCGCGCCGCGATCCGCGCCAGCCGCCGACGCGGCGTCAGGCCCCAGAGGCACGTCTGATTCGATCCCGCCGGAAGCACGGACGTCATCGGCCGAAGATCCGGCCTTCCAGCTCCGCCGACAGCGATCCCGCCAGCACCGTCTCCTTCGCCCAGGCGAGATCGACGGCGAGATAGCGGTCGGTCTCGAGATGCGGCACTTTTTCGCGAATCCGGGCCCGCGCCGCCTCGATCGCCGGCGACGAGGCGAGCGGCGCGTGGAAATCGAGCCCCTGCGCCGCCGCCAGCCATTCGATGCCGACCACGCCGGCCGCATTGCCGGCGATCCGCCGTGCCTTCATCGCGCCGTGCGTGGCCATCGAGACATGATCCTCCTGGCCGGCCGAGGTCGGGATGGTGTCGACGCTGGCCGGGAAAGCGAGGCTCTTATTCTCCGAGACCAGAGCCGCGGCGGTCACCTGGGCGATCATGAAGCCCGAATTGACGCCGCTGTCGCGCACCAGGAAGGGCGGCAGGCCGCTCATCTTCGGGTCGACCAGCACCGCCGTCCGCCGCTCGGAGATCGAGCCGATCTCGCACAGGGCGATGGCCAGCATGTCGGCCGCGAAGGCGATCGGCTGGGCGTGGAAATTGCCGCCGGACAGCGCCTCCTCGCCGAACAGCAAAGGATTGTCGGTCACGGCATTGGCCTCGATCGCCAGCGTCCGCGCCGCCTGCGTCATCAAATCGAGGCAGGCGCCCATCACCTGGGGCTGGCAGCGGAAGCTGTAGGGGTCCTGCACCTTCGGGCAATCGTCATGCGAATGGCGGATCTCGCTGCCTTCGAGCAGGGCCTTCAGCGCCGCCCCGACCGCGATCTGTCCGGGCTGGCCGCGCGCCTCGTGGATGCGCGGATCGAAGGCGACGTCGGTCCCCTTCAGCGCGTCCACCGACATCGCGCCGGCGATCAGCGCGGCGGCGAAGACGCGCTCGGCGGTGAGCAGGACGTCGAGCGCGATCGCGGTCGAGACCTGGGTGCCGTTGATCAGCGCCAGGCCTTCCTTGGGACCGAGGATGAGGGGAGCGAAGCCGAGCCGCGCCAAGGCGTCCGCCGCCGGCAGGATTTCGCCCTCCAGAACCACCGACCCCTCGCCGATCAGGGCCGCGGCGAGATGGGCGAGCGGCGCCAGGTCGCCGGACGCGCCGACCGAACCCTGCGCCGGCACCAGGGGCAGCGCATCGGCCTCGAGCAAGGCGAGCAGCCGTTCGACGATCAGCGGCCGCACGCCCGAATGGCCGCGGCCGAGGCCGATCGCCTTCAGCGCCAGGATCAGCCGGACGATGCGGGGCTCCAGCGCCTCGCCGAGCCCGCAGCTGTGCGAGAGGATCAGGTTGCGCTGCAGATCCTCGAGCCGGTCCGCCGCGATCCGCGTCTGCGCGAGCAGCCCGAAGCCGGTATTGACGCCGTAGACGGTGCGTCCGCCGGCGAGGATGCGGCCGACATTTTCAGCGGCAGCGGCGATCGCCGACCAGGCGCCGTCGGCAAGCGCGACCGGGGCGCCGGTCCAGATTTGCCGGAGCTCGGCGAGCGTCACTGCGCCGGGTCTAAGTTCGATGCGGTCCATCTCTACCCCCTCCCCCTCGACGGGGGAGGGATACGGAGCCTTGGCGAACCGAAGGTGAGCTTAGGCGCAGTTGGGAGAGGGTGAGCGGCGGTGGTGAAGGGCGCCCGCCCCGGCATCGAGCCGGAGCGGCCGCCGCCCCTCTCCCTGGCCCTCTCCCGCAAGGGGAGAGGGGATAAATGTGTCTCTTTCATCGTCCCACCATCGGCAGATCGAGGCCCTGCTCGCGCGCGCAGGCGATGGCCTCCTCATAGCCGGCGTCGGCGTGGCGCATGACGCCGGTGCCAGGGTCGTTCCACAGCACCCGCTCCAGCCGCCGCGCCGCCGCTTCGGTGCCGTCGGCGACGATCACCATCCCGGCATGCTGCGAGTAGCCCATGCCGACCCCGCCGCCATGGTGGAGCGAGACCCAGGTGGCGCCGGAGGCGGTGTTGAGCAAGGCGTTGAGCAGGGGCCAGTCGGAGACTGCGTCGGAGCCGTCCTTCATCGCCTCGGTCTCGCGATTGGGGCTGGCGACCGAGCCGCTGTCGAGATGGTCGCGGCCGATGACGATCGGTGCCTTCAACTCGCCGCTGGCGACCATT
>JAXDOV010000006.1:0-16659 GCA_034668705.1 Sphingomonadales bacterium | reverse complement strand
CGGGCTGGCCGAGCTTCACGACGCCATTTGCGGAAGGCCACCTCCGCACCATAAGCGACACCAGCTACGGGATGGTCCGGACCGAAATCGTCTGTGCCCGTTGCGGCGCCCATCAGGGCCACGTCTTTCCGGACGGCCCGCCGCCGACGGGCGAGCGATATTGCATCAACTCCGTCTCGCTGGAGTTCACGCCAGGGGGCGAGCCGCTCCCGGACAAGCTCGGCCGCGGCGCACCCGAGGGCGAGGCCTGGGCAGGCTGATTCCCGCCTTCTTCCCCGCCGCCCGCCTGCGGTTTAGGAACGCGACGCCGCGGGCGCGCTTTATGTCCTTCGGTTCTCCGTTCGAGGCTGAACGCCGCCGTGCCCGTGCCCCCGAGACTGAAAGCGCTCCTTGCCGACTGCGCCCTTTGTCTCGGCCTGGCGCTGGTCGGCGCGGCCCTGTTCGTCCGATCCGGGGCTTTCGACGTGGCGGCCTCGAAGCCGCATACGAGGCTCACCTATGGGATCACCAGATCGACGATGGAATATTCGGTGCGAGTCCATGCGCGCGGCATCGAAGCGCCGACGCCTTTCACCGGCCGGCAGGTGGCGGCCGGATTCTGCGCCTATGCGGCGCATTGCGTGATGTGCCACGGCGCCTTGTCGGTAGGCCGCCAGCCTTGGGTCAACGGCATGACGCCGGACCCGCCCTATCTGGTCGGGGCGCCGCGTCGCTGGACGCCGGCGGAGCTGTTCTGGATCATCCGCCACGGCGTGAAGATGACGGGAATGCCCGCCTGGGAGGGGCGGCTCTCCGACGCGGAGATCTGGAACCTGGTCGCTTTCCTGGAGGGACCGCCAAACCGGCAGCCCGGCGTCTATGCGCGAATGAGAGAAAGCGCGTCATGCCCGAAAGGCGTTGGGATCGACGGTCCTCCCGCCACTCCATGACCCGATGCGTTTCCGGTAAGCAGGCTTCGGCAGATCCCATTGTGGCTCCGCAAGGAGGGCAGGTTGCACGAAGACCCGGGCCTCGAACATAGCGGGCCCACGCTGTCCGCGCTCCGATCTCTCCTCCGCGAGCTCGGGCCCTACGCATTCGTCACGCCGACGCCCGCCACCCACCGGCGCTTCCTGGAGCGGAACCCGCGGGAGGCGCGCGACCTGCGCGACGTGTTCGGGTGGAGCCTGCCCTTCGCGCCCGGGCTTCTGCCGGAGGGGCTGCTGCGGGCGCTGGAGCGCGGAAATCTGCTGACCACCGCCGAAGGCGGGCGGCTCCGCAGCAAGGTCCGGGTTTCGACCCTTGGCGGCCTCCGCTTCGTCCATTCCGCTTATCCGACCGACGCGCGGGATGCGGTGTTCTTCGGACCCGACAGCTATCGCTTCGTCCGTTTCCTGCGGTTGCAGCTGCCGAAGGTCGGCCGTCCCATGCGGCTGGTGGATATGGGAGCCGGCAGCGGGGTTGGGGGAATCGTGGTGGCGTCGCTGGTGCCGGGCGCCGCGGTCACCCTGCTGGACGTGAACCCCACCGCCTTGCTTTTCGCCTCCGCCAACGCCGCCGATGCCGGCGTGGCGGTGGCGCTGGTCGAAGGGAGCAGGCTCGGCGACGTCGCCGGACCGGTGGATCTGGTGATCGCCAACCCGCCCTACATCATGGACGATGCCGAACGCGCCTATCGCCACGGCGGCGGGATGCACGGCGCCCGGGTCTCGCTGGATTGGGCGCTGGAGGCGGCCGAGCGCCTGGCCCCCGGCGGAACCATGCTGCTCTACACGGGAGCGGCGATCGTCGACGGGCGGGACGGGCTGCGGGAGGCATTCGACCAGTCGCTGCCCGCGCTCGGCTGCACCCTGACCTATGAGGAGATCGACCCCGACGTCTTCGGCGAGGAGCTGGAAAAGCCGCTTTATCGGGAGGTGGAGCGGATCGCGGCGGTCGGGGCGGCGATCACGCGACGCGGCTGAAGTCCAGATAGCGGATGGTCAGCTCCTCTCCTTCCTCGATGTCGCGCGCGGCGGTGAAGCTGAACGCCTCGTCGGAGGCGACGTTCGGCTGCTCGTCCGGCGCCGGCTGGTTGAGATACCAGCCCGGCGTCAGATTGTGGAAATTGACCGGGCAGCCGATCCTCTCGCCTCGGTGGATGCCGAAATCGACGTAAAGGGCCCGCTCCGCCGGCGTCGGGTCCGCGGCCTCCAGCGCCGCTTTCTCCACCCAGACCATCTCCACCGCGTCGTTCGCGAAGATGTTCGTGCCCCTTGGGATCCGCCTGATCGCGAAGACGCCGATGCCGTGGACGGCGGAAAGACCGAGGCGGACATAGACCTGTTCGTGCGGCAGCTTGCGAGGCATCGGCTCTCCTGCGCCCCGGTCAGGCACTGGGCTGCGGCTCGGGACGGCGGCCGGAGGCGAGGGCCGCGAATTGCCGGCCGGGAAGCATCTCGAAGGCCGGATCGAATTCCGAATAATCGCAGGTGATCTCTTCGCCCGCCTCGATCCGCCGCAGCGCATAGCCTGAATCGGGATCGGTGAAGCAGGTGTTCGGCGCGCTCGAATGGTTCATGAAGCGGCCATTGTCGAGCTCGAGGACCACCAGCGACGGATCGTGGGGATAGGGATAGCCATAGCGTTCGGCGAAGGTCCGGAACGTCTCCGGCAGGCCGGCGATCTCGTCCTGGCGGATCAGCCGGTCGAAACCGGAGTCCAGCCTCCAGATCAGCGCCCCGGCCGGGATGGCCTCGCCGGCGAAGACGCCGACGCCCTCGATCGTCGACGGCGCCACATAGGATTGTATCAAAAGCATCCTGTTCTCCTGCTCGTGGCCGCCAAACGCCCAAAGCCGCAACGGGTGCCAAGACGGGGAGAGGAAGCTGGGTCCGGCCTAAGCCGGTGCAGGCGGATCGAGCAGCCCGAGCCGCTCCAGCCGCTCGAGCTCGCCGCCCGTCAGCCGGTCGCCGATGTCGAGCCGGTAACGTCCGTCCGGCACCAGGATTCGCCCGAGCCGCCGGTAGGCGAGCCGTTGCGCCTCCCGGATCGTGGCCGCCACGCCGGTCACGACCATCGTCCAGCCGTAAAGGCCGCTGGTCACGTAGCCGTCGCCATGCTTGCCGATTTCGCCGAAATGGACGTTGCGCCAGTCGGCGAGGTCGAAGGGCTCGCTGAAGAAGATCGGCAGCCCCACCGCCGCGTCGACCTGCTTGCGCGAATAGGGAAAGGGCGGCGTCGTCAGCAGCACCCCCACCGAGAAACCCGGGACCGTCTCGAAGCTATGCCCGGAGCCGGACGCCATCATCGCCAGCAGCCGGGCCCAGGACGTCTTCTGGATCGGGTCCAGCACGGCGAAGCCGGGATAGCCGAAGCGGCTGGTGAGCTCGAGCGGCCAGATCCCCTCTTCGTTCACGATCGTGTTCAGGTTGACGTAGCCGACATGGCCGGCCTCGCGCAGATGCGGCTCGAGTCCGGCGAGGGTCCTCTCGAAGAAGGCGCCGCTGCGGTCGTAGGTGGCGACCGTTCCCATCTCGCCGGTGAGCTCGCCCATGTCGCCGGCGAAGAAGCGCTTATGCTCCCAGTCGAGGCAGGCGGGCCGCAGGAACTTGCGGCCGTCGAAATAGGCGCCGACGCCCATCTCGATGCCGGCGATGTGGCGCATGAGGATGAAGGTCGCGCCGGCGCCGCGGCGGGGGAGCTTCGCCCTGAGCATCGCCCGGACGTCCGCGCCGTCCTCCAGCTGGCCGACATAATTGTCGCTCGATTCGAAATCAGGGCCGCTGAACTTCAGCACGTAGCGGCCCGGATTGGCGGCGAGGAAGGCGTCGGCGGCGGCGCCGTCGGAAAATTCCCAGATGTGGCCTCGGGGAAAGCCGAGCTGCGCCAGCAGCGCCTGGGCGAAGGCGCGATCATTCTCCAGTCGATCGCCGAACGCGCTGCCGCCGATGACGTTGAAGCCCTGGCGGCGAAGGTCGTCCTGAAGCGCGCCGAAGCCTTCGGAGACCGCCTCGAACAGGATGATGCCCTCCGCGCCGACCTCCCGGACCCAGTCGAGCTCCGCCCTCCAGGCGCGCGCGCGCGGGACGAGTCCGGCCAGCGTGCCCTCCGCCAGGGGCTCGGTCACGGCGATCCTGACCTCATGCCCCTCGGCCTGGAGGCGCAGATAGAGCGCGCCGAGGTCGCAGGTTTCGGTGACGCCGAGGAAGCGCATTGCGTTAGGCCGCTATGGCCGCGGGGAGCGGCTGGCATTTGTCGAGGTCGTCAGGCTCGCCATCGCACACACCATTGGAATCATTCAGGATGCGTAGGAGCTGGCGCGCGATCGGCAAGCTTTTCCTCGCCTGACCGGCATTCTGCCTGGCGCTGGAGTTTGGGAAAGGCTCTCAATTGCGACCTTCCCGTCGCGATAGCCCAGTCTTACCCCAGGCGGGCGATCAGCGCCTTGAAGTCCGGATCCTGGCGGACCGGGTCGAGGAGGGGGTCGGTCCAGACATAAGCGAGGCCGACGTCGCCGACCGCGCGGGCTTTCCTCAGCGCGGCGACCGCACCGTCGATGTCGCCGAGCTGGGCCTGGACCTCCGCCTGCTGGTAGACGTTGCTGTCGCCGAACTGGCGGACGAGCTGGCCGAGAAGGGCGCGGGCCTGGCTCTCCTGCCGCGCCTTGGCGGAGGCGACCGCAAGTCCGGTGAGCCGCGCCCAGGCCACCGGCTCCAGCTGATATTCGGCCTGCGCGCCGGCAAGGTCGCCGCGCATCAGCAGGGCGTCGCCGACCACCGAATGGGCGAGCGTCATCTTCGGGCTGAGCGCCAGCGCGCGGCGCATCGCTTCCATACTGCCGGCGAAGTCGTGGGCGGCGTAGAGCCCCAGAGCGAGCGACTTGTGCGCCCGCGGATTGAGCGGATCGAGGTTGACCGCGCCGCGCAGCGCTTCGAGGCCCCGCGCGGTCTTGCCGGTGCGGCAGGCATAGATGCCGTAGCGGATGAGGATGTCGGCGCTGCCGCCGCCGAGCTGCAGCGAGCGTTCGAACGGCGCCGCGGCGCCGGCGAAATCGAGCCTGGTATAGACCAGGGCATAGCCGAGCGTGGACTGGGCGTCGGCCGATTGCGGCGCCAGCTCGGCGGCGCGGCGCGCGGATTCGAGCGCCGCATCGTAGGTGGTCCGCAACTGATCCGCCGGCAGGAAGGCGTTGGCGAGGGCGATCAGCGCCCGCGCCCGCGCCGAATGGGCGCTCGCATAATTCGGATCGGCGACGATCGCGGCTTCGAAGCGGCCGAGCGCCTCGCGCCACTCGCTTTCGCTGGCGCTGAGGTCGACCAGCTGCCGCCCCTTCAGATATTGGTCATAGGCCGCCGTATTCGCGGTCCCGCCGCGCGCGAGCTGCTTCGATTCGTCGCCGCCCAGATGGATCTGCAGCGCCTCGGCGACGGCGGTGGCGATCCCCTGCTGGACGACGAAGATGTCGTCGAGCTTGCGGTCGTAGGTCTCCGACCATGTCCTGAAGCCGCTCTTCGCGTCGATCAGGCTGGCGGTGACGCGCACCAGATTGCCGTCGCGGCGGACGCTGCCGTCGAGGATATAGGCGACGCCGAGCTGGCCGCCGATCGTCGCCACGTCCGCCGCCTTGTTCTTGAACGAGAAGGAGGAGGTCCGGGCCGCGACCTGGAGCTGGCGGACATGGGCGAGGGCGTCGAGCACCTCTTCCGAAAGGCCGTCGGAAAAATAATCCTGCTTCGCGTCGCCGCTGAGATTGGCGAAGGCGAGCACGGCGACGCTGTTGCGCGGGACCGTCCGCGGCGCCTCGACCGCCGCCGGCAGGGCCCGGGCGGCCGGTGCGGGCGCCGAGGCTTCGGCATCGGGCGTATGGCCGCTGACGCCCAGCATCTTGCTCGCCGCGAGGAACAGGACGGCGAGGACGATGAGGCCGCCGACGATGAAGGGCAGGGGATCGATCTCGCCGGATTTTTTGCCGCCATGCCCGCCGTCGCCCTCGTGGAGATGATGCTCGGCGCGGGAGGCGGGCTCGGTCTCCGGCAGGTCGATCTCGCCGACGCGGGTGAACAGGCTGGAGTTGGAGGCGAGGACGAGCGCGACCGGAAAGCCCAGGACGAGCAGCCAGAAGACGAAGCGCATCGCCCAATGCGGCATGTCAAGGATCAGGGAGAGGAGATGGCCGACTTCGAGCACCAGCCAGCTGGTGACGAGATAGGTCGCCGCGGCGCGAGGCACGCCGCGTTCGGACAGTTTCGGCCAAATGGAACGAAACTCCATGCGGCCCCCTTCCAGCGCTGCCCCAAGAGGGATATTACAGCTCTCCAACGACGCCTAGTCAAATCGACCATGCTGGCCGCGTCGGCGTTCGCGTTCTCTCATCAGGGTCGCCCATCGGGCTGCTCAAACGACAGCGGAGGAAGACCATGACCAGCAATGCAGCGAGCGGCGGCGATACGGGCGGACGCGGCGGCGATACGGGCGGACGCGGCGGGGATACGGGCGGCCGCACCCGCGGCGGCGACACCGGCGGACGGGGCGGCGATACCGGCGGCCGCACCCGCGGCGGCGATACCGGTGGACGAGGCGGCGACACGGGGGGACGCACTCGCGGCGGCGATACGGGCGGGCGCGGCGGCGATACCGGCGGCCGCGTCTGACGGCCCGGCCGATCGGCAGCTGAGATGGACGGCCCCGCGCCGCCCCCCCTCGAAGCGGGCGCCGCACCCGCCGCTCAAGCGGCCGCGCCCGTCACGCGCCTGACCGTCGTCAACGGCGACCTCTCCTTCGCCCGCTTCCCCGTCGTCGTCGGCCATTTCCTCGGCGATTCCATCGCCGGCGCGGAATCGCAGCTCGATTATGCGCTCGGCGGCGCGCTGACCCGGCGCTACGCGCTCGGCGTCTATCCCGGGGCGGTCGGCTCGGCGATGGTGGTCGGCCCGCCGGATGCGAGCGGCATGGCCGCCGTCGCCGTCGGCATCGGCGATATCGGCAGCTTCAGCCCCGGGGTGATCCGCAGCGCCCTGATCGCCGGACTGATCGAGCTGGCTTTGTCTCCCTGCTGGGCGGCGCCGGAGCGCGGCGTCAGCCTGGTCATGCTCGGCACCCGCGCCGGCACGGTCTCCGCCTCCGACACGCTGGCGGCGATGCTGGCGGCGATCGGCGAGGTTCAGCGCCGGCTGCTCGAACAGGGGCTGCAGCCGCTTGGCGAGGTGCATTTCTTCGCCCTTTACGAGGACGACGCCCACCGCATCTGGCACACGTTGCGCCGGTTCGTCGATTCGCCCCATTATCGCGACACCTTCACGCTCGAGCGCGAGGTGGCCTATGCGGCAGGCGCGCAGCGCCGGCTGATGCGGATGGAGGATCCCAACCTCTGGCGCGTCATCCAGATCGTGTCGGCCGATGCCGCCGGCGGCGACCTCGGTTTCCGCTTCACCGCCGTCGGCGAGCAGGCGCGGGCGGACGGCTATCTGGTCGGCGCCAACCGCTCGTTCGTGAAGGAATTCCTCGAGGTCGCCCAGCAGCGCAAGCTCAACGCGGCGCCGACCCGCGCCCTTTTCCAATTGGTCTGGCCGGCCGAGCTCAAGCAGACCAGCCAGGAGGACCGCAATTTGCGGCTGATCCTCGACGAGGCCGCCGCCGCTTTGCCGTTCGAGCTGATGGACGACCGCGCCGCACCGGTGGCCGGGGAGGGGGAGGGGGATTCGGCGCCGCCCGCGATCCGCCGCGGCATGATCCGGCAGCTGATCCAGACGCGCTTCGCCAGGCTGCAGACCAGCCCGCACGGCGGCGAGCGCGCGCTCGTCATCGGCGATCCGCGCGGCGGCTCTCCGGCGGAGGACTTCCCCGCTCTGCCGGGCGCGCGCGAGGAAGCGGAGGCGGTCGCCGCGCTGCTGGAGGAGCAGGGCTTCGAGGTCGTCCGGCTGATCGGCGACGACGTCACCCCCGACGCGGTGGTCGAGCATGTGCTGCAGGGCGGCTGGACCATCCTCCACGTCTCGGCGCACGGCATTTACGATTATGCCTTCCGTTCCGACCGGGCGGTCGCGACCGCGGCCGGCTGGGACGGCGTCGCGGGCCATTATACCGGGCCGCGCTATACCGGCGTGGTGCTGGGCGATCGGCTGACGCTCGCCCCGTCGATCCTCCAGAGCATGCCGGACCCGCCGGTGCTGGCCTTCATCAATTGCTGCGACCTGGCTTCGATCGACCCCGACGACGAGGCGGCGCTGCGCGCGGCGGCGCGACCGGAATTCGCCGCCAGCTTCGCCGGCGAGCTGATCGCGCTCGGCGGCCGCGCCGTGATCGCGGCGGGATGGGAGGTGAGCGACCATGGCGCGCTCGTCTTCGCCCAATCCGTCTATCGCGAGCTGCTCGCCAACAATCAGGGCTTCGGCGAGGCGGTGCGGATCGCCCGCGGCGACGTCTACGATCAGGACAGGGACGACGCCACCTGGGGCGCTTATCAATGCTATGGCGAGCCGGACTGGCGCCTTCGCCCCGATTCCGAAATGCCGCCGAAGAAACCGCCGCAGCCCTGCTTCGCCTCGCCGGCGGAAGCGGTGGCGGCGATCGAGGGCATCCGCAACCAGGCCGAGGTCGGCGCCGGCCGCGACAGCCGCCGGGGAGCTCTCGTCGCGCAATTGACCGCGATCGAGCAATATGTGCGGGGTCTCGCCTGGCTCGCGCGCGACCAGGTGAGCGAGCAATTGGGCCATGCCTATCTCGCATTGGGAGAGGCGAAGCAGGCGCTCGGCCTGTTCGAGGAGGCGCTGAAGCAGGATGCGGCGCCGTCGCTGCGGCTGGTCGAGGCGCTCGCCAATCTGCGAATCCGCCAGGCCGCCGACGGCGACGACGATTCGGGCCCGTCGCCCGACACGCTCGCCCGGATCGCGGCGGCGCGCCAGCAGCTCGTTTTGTTGTGCGAGGTCGCCGGCAAGACCGGCGAGCGGCTGAGCCTGATCGGCGAGGCCGCGACCCGCGAGGCACATTTGCTGACCGGAGACGCGCGGGACGCGGCTTTGGCGCAGATGCGCGAGGCGTTCGAACAGGCCTGGGCGCTGAGCCGGGCGCGCCAGGCGGCGGATTCCTATTATCCCGGCCTGATGGCAGTGACCGCGGGCGTCCTCATCGCCTTGCGCGCCGGCGCCGACTTTACCGCCTGCCGGGCGGAGATCGAGGATCTCGGCGCGGATTTCGCCCGCCGGACCGGGCCGGGCGATTACGGGCGGACGGTCAGCCTGGCCGGAAAGCATCTCCTGACGGCGCTCGTCGACGGACAAATGTCGACGCACAATGCCGGCGCGATCGGCGGCGCGCTGAGGCAGGCCTGGGCGATCTCGGGCAACGACGTCGATCGCAATACGGTGATCGGACATCTCCGCTTCCTCCAGGCGATCCTTGCCGAAAAGGATGCGGCGCGTGCGGCCGCCGACTGGGTCGCGTCGATCGAGCAGGCGGCGACGCTGGCTTCCCCCGACGCCGCCTTGATCAAAGTCGAGCCGGCCGAATCTCCCGCCCCGGCCGCGACTCCCGCCTGAGCGGACCGCCTGCGGACCCAGGGCCGGGCGGAGCGCAATCCCCGACGCACTCGCCAAGAGCGATGATCGGTGCGTCGAGCCGCATCGAATACGACCAATGGTTGGAACGCTTGCTCTTGATCAATGTTGGGTAGTCGACATAGGGGGGCTCCTCATGCCGCAATCAACAGACGATCAAACGCCAGTCGAAATCGAAAATGCCCAGGCCGCGATCCGGGAAGGGATCGAGCGCGCCAAGGCGCTGGTGGACGAATATGGGCGCGTGATCCGCCCCGAGACCGCGGAGATCGACCCGCCGCAGCCGCCCAATCCCGCCTGATCCCGGTCGCGAGCTGCGGACTCTCGCGCCGCTCAAGGCGTTTCGAGTCGGGCTGGCTCGGCCTGAATCGCAAGCATCTTGTTCCCCGGCGAAGGCCGGGGCCCAGCTCCCCTTCTGGACCCCGGCTTCCGCCGGGGAACAATGAGGGGCATGAAGCGACCGAGCGATCGTGCTCGACACCCGTCCCCCTCAGGGCTCCTTCGTCCCCGCCCATGAGGCGTCGTCCACCGTCACCATCAGCGAATGCGGCGTTCTGGACAAATCGAGCAGGAAGACTTCCGACCCGCTCGCATTCTGGATCGTGCTCATGGCGCGGGTCAGCGGCAGGGTGAAGGCCGGCAGGCGCGGATAATCGGAGGTCACCCGGACCCGGTTCGGCCCGACCTTCGCGACGACGATGCGGACGTTCGACCGCGAGGCGCCGCGGGCGTCGGAGATGACCTCGCCGAAATAGCTGCCCCGCGCGGCGTCGGCGAGGTCCTGGCGCGGCACCGGCGCGGCCCGGCCCGGCGCGGCCGGAGCGGCGGCGGGGACCAGAAGGGCCGCCGCCAGCGGCGCGAGCAGGCGGTACGATCGAAGGCGGACCGGCATCTGAGCATCTCCCTCTGGTGAGGGACGAAGTTTACATCAAATCGTCGGGTGGGAATATTCCCCGGGTGGCTGGCCCTGTCGAAAGCAGCCCGGTCACCTTCTTCGCCACCTCGTCCAAGGTTGCGGTAAGCCTGTTGATCTGGGACGCAGCCCCGGAAAGTTCCGGCCCATATCGTGTCACGATATACTCCCGGGTCTTCGCGAGCGTGTTCAAGTGCGCTTCTGTTCGCGCCCGCAACTTCAGTCCGCCCGCGGTCGCGAGAGCCGATCGCTTCGCGAGGTCGTGCTGCATCCCCCTGATACAGCTCGCCTCGACACCTCGATGCAGAAGGAGCGCGTTGAGGTAGAGCTCTATCGCGTGAATGGCGGACAGCCGGAGTGGGGCACGAGAGATGGGGACGCCGCGTCGACCCAGCGGCTTCAGCAGGTGTGCCGCTTTTCGGTATTCGTCGGCGAGCTGCCGAAGGTCGTCTGCGGTTGCCAATTCACCGGGATAGGGTTCCGAGGGTGCGAGCATCGGGAGCATAGAGCGCAAGATAAGCAGCTTGGGCAAACGCCGGGTTAAAAAGAGTCTGCGGGCCGGAATTGGATAGCTCAGGCCCCGGTCACCTTCCCGAGACTTCAACCGCGGGTGGCCCGCCTTCCTGCCGGCCCGCCTGTTCCACCACCGAGCGCAAGGCCGCAAGCACCAGATCGGGCTGGTCCTGGTGGATCATGTGATTGCTCGCTTCGGCGACGATCAGCCGGCCGCGGCTGGAGAGGCTCGCCATCCTTTGCTGGCCGGGCAGCCAGAAGGGCTCGAGCCGCGCGAACGGGCCGGGGAAAGGCTTGCCGTGGGTGATCGCCACCAAAGGCATGTCGCCGAGGCTTCCCATCCCTTCGGGCAGCGCGTTGGCCGGCGATGCCGCCGCGGCCTCGATCGATTCAAGGTCGCCGGCGATGGCGGCGAAGAAGGAGGGCCGCGCCGTGACCGCGGCGGCGAGCCTTTCATCCCCGGGCGCGATCGCGCCGCCTTCCCGCCGCCCGCCGGACAAGGCGCCGACGAGTCGCATCACGCCCAGCGCCGCCGCCGCCCGCATCGCCGCCACGAACGGCCGCGATTGGCGGATGAAGGCGAGGTAATCGGGATGGAAGGCGATGCTCTCCTCGATCGCGTCGACCATCACGATCCCGGCCGTGTCCCGGGGAAAGGCGCGGGCGAAGGCGCGGACGACGAGGCCGCCATAGGAATGGGCGACGAGGATATAGGGGCCTGTGACGCCCGCCGATTTCAGCAGGCGATGGAGATCGGCGGCGCGTTCCTCGATCGGCTGGAAGGCCGGCGCCGGCGGGCTCCAGCCATAGCCGGCGCGGTCGTAGAGGCAGAAGCGGGCGAAGGCCGCCGCCTGCTTCTGGAGCCCGCGCCAGAGGATGGCCGGCTCCCCGGCGCCCTGCTCGACGACGATCGCCGGCGCCGCTTCGTCGCCCTCGCACAACAGGTGGAGCGACCGCCAGCCGCCGATATCCACCATCCGTCCCGGTGCGGGCAGGCGGCGCGCGTCGATCGCCTCGGCGATGCGCTCGCCGACGAGGCCGAGCAGGACCAGGACTCCCAGCGCAAGACCGACTCGGATCGTCCAGAACAGCATCGGGATTCTCTCCCCCAAAAAATATACATGCCTGTATTATTTACGGCTGTATAGACGGTCCATGTCCCGCGGCCGTGATTCCCCCCGCTCATCCGCCAAGGCCGGCGACGGCCTCTCCAAGCGCGATCGGACCAAAGCAGCCTTGATCAGGGCGGCGGCCGAGCTGATCGGCGAGCGCGGCTATGAGCGGACCAGCATGGAGGCGGTCGCCGAGCAAGCGGGCATGAGCCGGGGTGCGATCTACGGCAATTTCGCCAGCCGCGACGAACTCTTCCTCGCCGTCGCGGGCCATTTCTGGCGGCCGATCGCGCCGGCTTTCCCGCCGGAATCCTCCTTTCCCGAGCGGATGCGGATCCTGGGCGCCGCCGTCGCAAGAGAGGCCTCTGCCCGCCGCGCGGTTGCGGTCGGCGCCGTGTCCTTCCAGCTCTATGCGCTCACCCACCCAGAGATGCGCGCCCGGCTCGCGGCGATGAACGCGGCGATCTACCGCGCCGCCGCCGCCGACCTCGCCGCCTCGGTGCCGGCGGAGGCGCTGCCGCTGCCGCCGGAGACCTTCGCCAAGGTCGCGCATGCTTTGATCGAGGGCCTGATGCTGACCCATTTCCTGACCCCCGAGCTGATCACGGAAGCGGTGATCGCCTCGGCCTTCCAGGCGCTCGCCCGGCCCGGCAGCTGATCGAGCCTGCGGTTCGCGTTGGGGAGGCGGCCGTAGCAGGCGCGCCTCCCCACCGGTCATTGGTCAATCGTCGTCGTGATGATGGTGGCGGTGACGGTATCGACGGGCGTTGTCGTAACGCTGGTAGCGCTGGCCATAGCCGTATTGGTTGTAGCCGTTGTAGCCGTTGTAGCCGTTGTAGCCGTTGTAGCCGTTGTACCCGTCATATTGCTGATAGCCGTAGGGATTGTAGCTCTGGCCCCAAAACTGGTAGCCGCGCCGATCGCGATCGTACCGGCGATTCTGGTCCCGGTCGTGGCTGCGCTCGCGATGCTCGCCGCGGTCGCGCCACTCGTTCTGCCCGCCGCGATCCCATCCCTGGGCGGCGGCCGGAGTCGCGACCGCAAGGGCTATCACCGAGCCGAGGGCTGCAATTGTCAATCTACGCATGATCACTCTCCTTTGGAGGTGACGTCATGGCGCCCTTTGCCCTGAACCGGCCGTGTCGGCGCGGTTGCCGGAGGTTCATCGGCTGGTGGCGGGGTTGGTGAGCCCGGACGCAGGGCTGCCCGTATTGCGGTCCCTGCCCCGCAGATTGTCGATTTCGGCCTGGCGCCCGCGCAGATACAGCTCGCGGCGCGCCGCGTACGGATCGGCGCCGGCGCGTATCTCCTGCAACTGCTCGTCGAACTCGGCGCGGCGATCGAGCACCTTGAGGACGCTCAGCGGACCGCTGAGCCGGGCGAGCGGCTTGATCGAACTGCCGATGGACAAGGGCAGCACGAGCCGATCCAAAATAAGGCCCAGGAGATCGCGCGGGGTGGTCGGTCCGATCACCGGCAGGAACAGAAACGGCCCCGGCTTCACGCCATAAAAACCCAGGGTGTCGGCAAAGCCGTTCGGGCGCCGCGGCAGGTTGAAGGGACGACGCTTCGCGATATCGAACAGCCCGGCGACACCGAGCGTGGAATTGATCGCGAAGCGGGCGAGCGTCGCCACCGCCTTGCCCGGCTTGAGCTGCAACAGGAAGTTCAGGAAGACGTCCGGTTCGTGGAGGTTCTGGAGGAAGTTGCGCACGCCGCTGCGGATCGGCTGCGGCACGGCATGGGCATAAGCGAGCGAGATCGGGCCGACGACCGCATCGTCGACGGCCAGGGCGGTCGCGAAAGAGATGGCGTTGACCTTCTCCAGCGGATCGCCGGGCGCCGCATGCCATCTCCCCGTGACGACGATTTCCTCCTGGCCCGGGGCGGGCTTGGGTGCCGGTGCGGCCGGCGGTGCCGCCGCAGCCGGCGCTTCCGCCGGTGGCCGCGATTCGGATGGCGGCGCATGCGCAGGCTCTTCGATCGCGACAGCCGGTACCGCCGTTGCGGGAACCGCTTGAACGTTCGAGCCTGAGGCCGCCACGGGCACGGGCATCGCAGGCAGCGTGCCGCCGGAGGTCAACGGCGCGCCGGCCAGCAGCATCGCGATCTCGAGTGCCGGGAGGCTCATTCGGCGGTCCTTCTTGCCGAAGCTCCCGTCGTGTGTTTGAGGCTGAGGGGCGGGCCGCCGTCATACGCCCGCGGGGGAATTGGGGGCCGATCTGAGGAAGCACGTGCGCGCGAGGCATTCTTCCGGATCCAGATCGATGCCACCGCCAACTCCCTTTCGACGCCACAAGCTCACGCGGCGGCGATGCACCCGCCGTCACAGGGGAAGGACGCCGCCGGGCGCGCTATTCCGCAGAGTCTTTCCCTGTCCGGCCCCGAATCGCGGCGACTTCTGTCCCGCCGGCTCGTAGATGGATGCGTCGGCTCTTCGGCCTCATTGCTTCGGATGGATCGTCCCGGTCATGCTTTTCTCCCGTTTCCTGCGGCTTCCCTCCAACGACATGGCGATCGACCTCGGCACGGTGAACACCGTCGTCTACATGCGCGGGAAGGGAATCGTGCTCAACGAGCCCTCGGTGGTCGCGCTCGAGACGACCCACGGCGTCCGCCGCGTGAAGGCGGTCGGCCGCGACGCCAAGCTGATGCTGGGCAAGACGCCCGCCCACATCCAGGCGATCCGGCCGCTGCGCGACGGCGTCATCGCCGACATCGACGTCGCCGAGCAGATGATCAAGCATTTCATCGACAAGGCGCATGGCGGCCCCTCCCGGCTGCCGCGCAGCCCGGAGATCGTCATCTGCGTGCCGTCCGGGTCGACCTCGGTCGAGCGCCGGGCGATCCGCGACGCCGCCACCAACGTCGGAGCGTCCAAGGTCTGGCTGATCGAGGAGCCGATGGCGGCCGCGATCGGCGCCGGCCTGCCGGTGACCGAGCCGATCGGCGCGATGGTGGTGGACATTGGCGGCGGCACGACGGAGGTCGCGGTCCTGTCGATGGGAGGGCTTGCCTACAGCCTTTCGGTCCGGGTCGGCGGCGACAAGATGGACGATGCGATCGCCGCCGCCGTCCGCCGCAAATACAATCTCATGATCGGCGAAGCGACGGCGGAGCGAATCAAGCACGAGCTTGGCAGCGCGCTCCCGCCCAAGGGCGGCGCCGTGACGATCCGCGTGCGGGGCCGCCATCTGGCGGCCGGAATGCCCCAGGAGATCCTGATCAGCCAGGCGGAGATCGCCGACGCCATCTCCGAGCCGGTGAGCCAGATCATCGGCGCGGTCCGCACCGCGCTCGAGAATACCGCGCCCGAGCTCGCCGCCGACATCGTCGATCAGGGCATCGTCCTGACCGGCGGCGGGGCGCTGCTCCAGCGGATGGACGAGGCGCTGTCGCTCGCCACCGGCCTCCCGGTATCGGTCGCCGACGATCCGCTGACCTGCGTGGCGGTGGGCGCCGGACGCGCGCTGGAAGAGCCGGATTATCGCGGCGTGCTGACGGAGGCCTGAGGGGGGAGCGATCGCGCTCGGCGGGCGTTAACTTCGTGGGCCGTTTCGACTATCCCTTCGGGCGGCCATTGGGGCCGGGCGGCAATCCCCTTTCCGCCCGGCCCTCTCTGTCAGGCCGAAAGCCCAAACCGCGAAGGAGCGCACGCTTGCGCCGTTCGTTGGGAGAAGGATAGGCATTGGCGGAAGGACGGGAAAATTTCGAGACCAGGAGACGCGACGAGATGAGTTTCAAGGATCCAGGCTTTCAGGATCGCATCAACGCAGCCGCCGAGGCGAGGAAGAAGGCGCTGGACAAGCTGCGCGCCAGGCCGGCGATGGACGAGGCGGTGGTGGCCGAGCGCGTGGCTGCGCAGCAGGCGCGGGAGGCGAGGGAGCGCGACCGGCGGGCGGCGAGGAAAGCGGCCGAGGACGCGGCCAGAGCCGAGCAGGCGGAGGTCCCGGCTGTCGAGGAAGCCAGGCCGGCTCCGACCGAGGCGGAACGCAAGGCGGCGCGCGACGCCCGTTATGCGGCCCGTAAGAAGCGCAAATAACGGGAAGAGTTGCGTCGGGCCGTCTTCGCTAGCCTTTCCCAATTTCGCGCCAGCTCTTCTCGGCCACCTCCACGCCGTATTTCTTCGCCGCGGCCTTGATCCGCTTCCATGCCGCATCGCGCTCGTCGTCGCTGACCCCCTTCACCTGATTGAAGCGGGCGATCGCGTTGCGGACATGGCTGGCATTTTCGAGCGGCTCCTTGCGCTCCTTCGGAAAAGCGAATGCGCTTTTTTCGAGATGGTTACGGTCCTCGGCTTTCAGCTTCGCCATGACGTGCTCCTCGCTGGAATGAACCGAACGCTCCTGCGTCCAGCGGGTTTCGACCGAATTCTGCCGGGGGGAGGACAAGATGCGGCCACTGTCGGGCCGAGGCGCGATCTTGATTTCAATTAGCCACGTCGAGACAAACGTGTAAGAGGGTTTCCATCACCGTCATGCCGTGGCCCGCGGTGGCTGAGAGACGCGACATGCTCCCGCCCGATGGAGCATCTCATGAAGCAGTTCGGTAACCTTGCGGACGCCCAGACGCTCGCACTTGCGATCGTCGACACTCTGCCCGAGCCGTT
>JAXDOV010000005.1:0-9616 GCA_034668705.1 Sphingomonadales bacterium | reverse complement strand
CCCCGGACAAATTTGAGCCCGGAGGCGCCACCGGGGGGGGGGAGGTTGGCGCGTCCGGGCTCATGTCGTGGATAGCGAGAGCGGGGGGGCAAAAGGTCACTATCCGAGGTGCTGAACGAGAGAATGGCGGCGGGGTTCCGCAAAAACACAAAAAATTTTGCGCGGTCCGGATTTTTTGCAACCCGCCGCATTGGGCGCCGGTTGACCGGGGAAAGGAGCCGGATCGTGTCCCAACCTCCCCAATCCAAGCCTCCCCCCTCTACGCAGCACAGCGACATCCACGGCGTCCATCAGGACGAGAAGCCCAATGTCGAGAGCGCCAACCGGGCGGGGCAGGACGGCGGCGACCTCGAACGGGCGGACAGGCAATCGCCGGGACGGCCGCCGGCTTCGGACGACCAGCCCGGGCGCGAGGATCGCAGCCGGAAATAAGGACCGTCAGGGGGCCCTGTCGCAGCCGGGAACAGGGCCGTCAGACGGCCCTGTCGACGACGGCGATGTCGAGGCTGTAGCGGCCCGCTTCCGGATCCCGCTCGATCGCCGTCCGCAGCTGCCGCGACAGGCCGGTGACGATCCGCTCGAAGCGCTCGGTCAGCACCGGCGCGCAGGCCACGCCGGCCTTCAGGCTCCCGGATTCGATCACCAGCGAGGCCGTCCGCGCCTGGCCTCTGCCGCGGAGCGAGATGGCGACGGAGGCGGCGCCGCACAGCATCGCGAATTCGGCGATCTCGGTGATCAGGAAGGCGACCGACACGGCGACGTCCTGGGTTACGTAGAAGGGGTCGAGGTCGAGCCGGATCATCATCGCCGCGGCGCTGCTGGGCGCCGTCGCCCGAAGGTTGGCGGCGAGCTCCGAGATGAGCGGTTTCAGCGCCACCCCCCGATTCTCCTCGAGCTCGGCATAATGGTTGCGGTGGACGACGGCGAGCGCGTCGACGCGGCGCTGGATCGACGCATAAGCGGCGGCGACCTCCTCATTGGCGGAGCCGCGCGAATGCAGGTTGAGCAGGGAGGCGACGACCTGCAGGTTGTTCTTCACCCGGTGATGGACCTCGCGGACCAGCTTCTTCTGGCGTTCGACCGCCGCCTCGAGCTCGGCCTCGTGCCGGCTCACCGTGCGGACGACCTGGTCGAAGGCCCGGCCGAGCTCGCCGATCTCCCGCGCCGGAGTCGCCAGCCGCGGCGGCTCGAAGCCGGCTTCGCCCGGACGATAGGCGGCGATCGCCCGCTGCATCCGCGCCAGCGGCTGGAGCAGCAGCCGGTCGAGGATCAGCCAGCCGATCAGGGCGGCGAGCAGCCACATGAAGATGGGCAGGAGGATCATCGCCAGGTCGGTCGCCGTGATCGGGATCGCGCTGAGGGTGATGCCGAGCTGGAGCTGCCCGTCCGCCACAGGGTGCACGCCGCGGACGGTCTGGCGGAAGGGGCCGGGCCGATATTGGTGGCGGAGGATCATCCGCCGGCCCGGCTGAATCAGATCGAGGTCGAACTCGCTGCTGGTGTCGGCGATCATCGTCAGCTTCGAGAGCGCGTCGCGGCTATATTCGACGACGCCTTCCGGCTGGCCGGTGCCGCCGAAGATGACGAGGCGGAGGGCGGCGCCGCCGGGGAGGATCTCGGCCCGGACGCTTTCGGGGCCGGCGCGGCGCGCGGCCGGCTGCGAGGCGAAGCCGGGGCTCGCGCAACGGACGGCCGCGCCGCCGGCGAAGAGGGCGTAGCGGGCGGGGACCGGCTGGGCTTCGAGCCGGTGCAGCATCGTCCCGCAGAGCGTCGATCCGGCCGGCGACAGCGAGATCGCCGTGCTCGCCGTATGGATGGTGATGACCGAGCGGGCGAAGGCCGCGTTGAGCCGCTGCGCCCTGATCTCGAGCCGCGCCAGCGTCTCCTCGCGGCGATCCTCGCTCTTCTGGCGGGCGCTCTGGACCGAGGCGAGGATGGCGATGAGGCCGAGGGGAAGCAGGCTCACGCTGAGGATGAGCAGCATCTTCAGCCCGGTCGAGAGCCGGGCGTAACGTGAAGCGATCCAGCCTGTGCCCGTGTCGCTCACGTCGAACCGGTCCGGCGCGGCACGATTGCTCTTATCCGAGCTTCCCCAGCAGATCGAGCATCTCGGGCGGAATGTCCTCGCTCACCGCCTGCTGATAGGCCGCGCGCAGCGCCTGGCCGACCTCGGGCGTGGTGCGCCGCTTCCTGCGGCCCCTCGGGGTCTCTTCGCTCTCTGCCTGCTGAGGATGATCCGTCTTGCGCCGGCGTTCCTTGTCAGTCTCGAAGGTCAAAATCTCTTTCCCCTCGCGGCCGGCGCCGCGCCCGCTCGCTTCCAGATGTCCGACCGCGCCCGGGCTGCAGCCAAGACACCGATGCGCAGACCCACCCCGCGGCCAATAGTGGCCTGCAGTCGGGCTGGAAACAAAAAAGTCGGCTGTTGGTTCCAACGTCCGTGAGGGAGCGGGCTCTCCTCGTGCATCCAGCTTGCGGCGGCCCCGGTGGCGGGGTTGCCAAGCGCCGAATGCCCTCTCAATAGGGCCTCTAAGTCTCGGACAGGAGTCGTAACGAACATGTCGCTTGGTCAGGAACTCGCGCCGCATCTTCCTTTTTTGAGGCGCTATGCGCGCGCGCTCACCGGCAGCCAGAAGCATGGCGACGCCTTCGTCCGCGCATCGCTCGAGGCGATCGTCGCGGCGCCCGACGACTTTCCCCGCGACGTCGATGCGCGCCTGGGGCTCTACCGCACCTTCCACGCCATCTGGTCCTCGGCCAATATCGAGGAGGATCCCGGCGCCTCGGGCGACGACAGCCAGGAGGCGATCGCCCAGGCGCGGCTGGCACGGATCACGCCGCTGTCGCGCCAGGCGCTGCTGCTGACCGCGATGGAAGGCTTCACGCCGGAGGATGCGGGCTTTCTGATCGACGCTTCGGCCGGCGACGTCGAGCGGCTGGTCGCCGAGGCTCTGGCCGAGATCGAGCGGCAGACCCGGGCCGAAGTCCTGATCATCGAGGACGAGCCGATCATCGCCATGGACATCGAGACGATCGTGCGCGACCTCGGCCATTCGGTGACCGGCGTCGCCGTCACCCGCGACGAGGCGGTGGCGCAGGCGCTGGCGCGGCGGCCGGGCCTGGTCCTCGCCGACATCCAGCTCGCCGACGACAGCTCCGGCATCGATGCGGTCAAGGACATACTCGGGGAATTCTCGGTCCCGGTCATCTTCATCACCGCCTTCCCCGAGCGGCTGCTGACCGGCGAGCGGCCGGAGCCGACCTTCCTCATCACCAAGCCCTTCCAGCGCTCGACGGTGAAAGCGGCGATCGCACAGGCCCTGTTCTTCGACACCGCGACCATCCCGGCCTGAGGCGGACGGCCGCGGCCGGGAACTGTCCCCGCCAGCGGGCGTTGCCTGCCCTGAACGAGTGGGATGGAGCGCAATGGACGAAGGCAGGCCGCAGATCGACACGACCCGCGCGCGGGCGGGGGCGACCCCGCACATGACGCGCTATATATTGTCGATATCGCTCGGGCTGGTCGTGATCATCTTCCTCGTCTTGTTGCTACTCTGGAGGTAGCATCCTACATCGCCGGGAGGAGAGCGGCGGGCTTCGGCCTGCTTCAGCCGCATCATGGAATTCAGCGCAAGATCTTGTGACGGGGGCGATTTGAGCCAGGAGCCTGCAGAGAGCGGGGAGACGGAAAAGGAGCGGTTCGAGCCGGTCCCGCTCCCCGACGACGAATTCAAGGATCAGCTCGCCCAGGTGATCCCGCATCTGCGCGCCTTCGGCCGCTCGCTGTCCGGCAGCCGCGACCTGGCCGACGATCTCGTCCAGGAGACTTTGCTCAAGGCCTGGGCGGCCCGCAAGCGGTTCCAGGCCGGCACCAACATGCGCGCCTGGACCTTCATCATCCTCAGGAACCTCTTCCTCAGCCAGATGCGCCGCGCGCGCTTCAAGGGCGAATGGGACGAGATCACCGCCTCCAAGATGCTCGCCGCGCCGGCCAGCCAGGACCGGCATGTCGAGCTCGGCGACATGCAGCGCGCCCTGCTCCATCTGCCGCAGCCGCAGCGCGAGGCCCTGATCCTCGTCGGCGCCGGCGGCTTCGCCTATGAGGAGGCGGCCGAGATTTGCGGCTGCGCCGTCGGCACGATCAAGAGCCGCGTCGCCCGCGGCCGGGTCGCGCTCGAGGCTCTGCTCACCGACGGCAAGCTGCCCTCGCGCCGCGAGCATGAGAATGTGTCCGGCCAGTCGGCGCTGCAGACGATCATGGGCGAGGTCGACGACCTCAGCCGCGACCGGGATCCCCGCGGCGGCGAATAACGCCCGGGGAACGTGGATTTCAGGATTTCGAAATGGGCGCCGGGCTCAGTTGCGGTCGAGGCGCGCCAGCAGCTCTTCGAACATCTTCAGCGATCGGACTTCGCCGTCCATGGCATAGGCCTGGCGCAGGGCATTGCCGACGCCGGCATGGACGGTGGGCGGCGCCACCTTCACGAACCGCCTCGATGAAGCCTGGACCATCGCCTCTCTTCTGGGATTAATCGTATTCACGCGAGCAGAACGCTCCGCGAACGGGGGAGTTTCAACTGTTGCGCCGCCCCAACGGAACTGATTTGTCCTGTTGTATGAATGAGACAGAGCGTGAAGAGGCGGTTAACGGCGCGCTCGCCCGGGCCCGCGCCCATGCGCCTTACCTGCGGCTCCAGCTCGACCGATTTCCCGAAGTCGCTCAAGCGCTTGGCCGCGGCGACGTGGAGGCGGCAATCGCCGCGGGCGCCCGCGCCGGCGAAGCTGCGCCCGACCTCGCCGCCGCGCTGCGGCGCGAGCGCAACGCCCTGTCCACCGCGCTGGGCATCGGCGACCTCGCCGGTATCGTCCCGCTCGAGCGGCTGACCGCGGCGCTTTCGGACCTCGCCGACCGCAGTCTCGACCGGGCCCTCGCCGCTGCGATCGAGCAGCGGACGCCCGGCGCGCCGCCGCGCGGCTTCGCGGTGATCGCGCTCGGCAAGCATGGCAGCCGCGAGCTCAATTATTCCTCCGACATCGATCCGATCTTCATCTTCGATCCCGAAACCCTGCCGCGGCGCCCGCGCGAGGAGCCCGGCGAGGCGGCGGTGCGGATCGGCCAGCGGCTGGTCGATCTGCTCCAGAAGCGCGACGCCAACGGCTTCGCCTTCCGCGTCGATCTGCGGCTGCGGCCTTCCTCCGAGGTGACTCCGATCGCGCTGCCGGTCGATGCCGCCATTTCCTATTACGAATCCTCCGCTTTGCCATGGGAGCGGGCGGTGTTCATCCGCGGCCGCCACGCCGCCGGCGACGAACGGCTCGGCCGCTATTTCCTCGACGCCGTCCATCCGTTCGTGTGGCGGCGCACGCTCGATTACGGCGCGATCGGCGAGGTCCAGGCGATCACCCACCGCATCCGCGATCATTATTCCCAAGGGCAGAAGCTCGGCCCCGGCTTCGACCTCAAGCGCGGCCGCGGCGGCATCAGGGAGGTCGAATTCTACGCCCAGATCCACCAGCTGATCCACGGCGGCCGCGAACCGGGCCTGCGCGCGCCCGCGACGCTCGACGCGCTCGCCGCTTTGGCCAAGGCCGGCCGGATCGCGCCGGACGCGGCCGGCGATCTCGCCTCCGCCTATCGCCTGTTCCGGACGATCGAGCATCGCCTGCAGATGGTCGACGACCGCCAGACCCATTCCATTCCGGCCGATGCCGAGGCGATCGCCAATGTCGCGCGGCTGCACGGCCTTGGCGAGGCCAAGGACCTGCTCGCCTTGCTCGACCCGCCGCTGGTCCGCGTCGCCACCCTCTACGACGCGCTCGCCGGCCAGGAGGAGCGCCGCCTGCCGGTGGGCGCCGGGCCGCTCGAAGCGCAGCTCGCTCGCGCCGGCTTCGGCGATCCGGTGGCGGCGCGCCTGCGCATCGAGGGCTGGCGCGGCGGCAAGCCGCGGTCGCTGCGCAGCGCCGCGGCGCAGGAGGCGTTCGAGGCGATGCTCCCCGTGCTGATCGACGCCTTCGGCCAGGCGCCCGATCCGATGCGGGCGATCAACCGCTTCGACGATATCGTCCAGCGGCTGCCGACCGGGGTCAATTTCTACCGTCTGCTGGAGGCGCGGCCGGCCCTCGCCGGACAGGTGGCGGCGATCCTCAGCCACGCCCCGGCGCTGGCCGAGCAGGTCGCTGGGCGGCCCGAGCTGCTCGACGGCCTGATCGACGCCCGCGCCTTCGCGCCGGCCCCCTCCGTGGCCGAGCTGGCCGCCGAGTTCCGCCGCTCGGACCGGCAGGTCGACGATTATCAGCAGATCCTCGACCGCGTCCGGCGCCACGTCAACGAGCGCCGCTTCGCCTTGGGGGTGCAGCTGATCGTCGCCCGCACCGATCCGATCGAGGCGGCGGAGGGCTATTCGCGGATCGCGGAGGCGGCGATCGCCGTGCTGGTCGACGCCGCCGTCGCCGGGTTCGAGCAAAGCCATGGCAAGGTGCCGGGCTCGGAGCTGCTCATCCTCGGCCTCGGCCGGCTCGGCGGCGAGGCGCTGACCCATGCCTCCGACCTCGATCTCGTCTATTTGTTCAGCGGCACCCACGATGCCGAATCGGACGGGCCGAAGCCGCTGCGGGCCACCGATTATTTCAACCGCCTGGCGCCGCGCATCACCGCCGCCTTGAGCGTTCCCACCGCCGCCGGGCCGCTCTATCAGGTCGACACCCGGCTGAGGCCCTCCGGCACCGACGGCATGCTCGCCGTCTCGGTCGAGAGCTTCGAGCGCTACCAGAAGGAGCGCGCCTGGACCTGGGAGCATCTGGCGCTGCTCCGCGCCCGCCCGGTCTACGGCTCGGCGGAGGGGAAGGCGGCGCTGGCGGAGGCGGTGCGCGGCGCGCTGCTCAAGCCGCGCGATCCGCGCGCTTTGGTCGCCGACGCGGCGCGGATGCGGGCCGACATCGCCCGCCACAAGCCGGCCGGCGGGCCGTTCGACATCAAGCGCGGCGCCGGCGGCCTGATCGACCTCGAATTCGCCGTCCACGTGCTGCAGCTGAAGACGGGGATCGGCTTCCATCCCCATCTCGAGGACGCCATTGCCGATCTTGCCGCCGCCGGCCTCGTCCCGGCCGATATCGACCCCGCCTTGCGCCTGCTCACCCGCATGCTGGTCATGTTCCGCCTCGTCTCGCCGGAATCGGAGGCGCCGCCGGCGGCGACGCGGCCGCTGGTCGCCGCCGCCTGCGGCCATGAGGATTGGGAGAGCCTGCTTGCGGCGCACGACGCGGCGCGGCAGAGGGTGAGCGCGCTCTGGCGGAGTGTCGCCGCTGACGGAGGAGAATGAGATGGTGAACGAAGGCGATCCGGTTCCCGACGTCCGGATGGAGGGCGCCGAAGGCAAGCCGGTCAGCCCGGCCGACTTCAAGGGCCAGAAGCTCGTCCTCTATTTCTATCCGAAGGACGACACCTCCGGCTGCACGTCGGAGGCGAAGGCCTTCACCGCGCTCGCCGACGAGTTCCACAATGCCGGCACCTGGATCCTCGGCGTCTCAAAGGACGATGCGAAGAGCCACGCCAGGTTCACCGGCAAATACGATCTGAAGGTGCCGCTCGCCACCGATCCCGACGGCTCGGTCTGCGCGGCGTTCGGCACCTGGGTCGAGAAATCGATGTACGGCCGCAAATATATGGGGATCGAGCGGGCGACCTTCCTCGTCGACCGCGACGGCGTGGTGAAGCGCGTCTGGCGCAAGGTGAAGGTGCCCGGCCATGCCGAGGAGGTGCTCGCCGCGGCGCGCGAGCTCCCATAAGCGGGGAATGATTTCGCGGCATCCCCCGCTGTCTGGGGCCCCGCTCGCCTGGGATCGACCCTCGGCGCCCGTCACGGTCGCCCGGGCCTGCCGCCTTGTGCTGCTCGCCGCCGAGCCGATGGCGAAGGTGCGGGCCGCGCGGGAGGCGGCGCGGGCGTGGCGGCGGGGGCGGCTGTCGCATGCCTTCGACGTGACGATGCCGGACCGGCCGGCGCGGCCGGCCGCGCTTGTGCTGCTGCCGCCGTCGCAAATGCCGAAGCGAGGGAAAGGCGGCTCGGACCGCGGCCGCATCGCGATGCTGCACGCGCTCGCCCATATCGAGTTCACGGCGATCGACCTCGCCTTCGATCTGGCCGGCCGCTTCGGCGCCGGCTTCCCGCCCGCCTTCGTCTCGGACTGGCTCGGCGTCGGCGCCGACGAAGCGATGCACTTCGCCCTGCTCGACCGGCGGCTGCGCGCGCTCGGCTCATGTTATGGCGCGATGCCGGCCCATGACGGCCTGTGGGAAGCCGCCGCGGAGACCGCGGCCGATCCGCTGGCGCGGCTCGCGATCGTGCCCCTGGTGCTGGAGGCGCGCGGCCTCGACGTGACGCCGGCGACGGTGGACCGTTTCCGCGCCGCCGGCGACGAGCGTTCGGCGGCGATATTGTCGCGCATCTATCGCGACGAGATCCGGCACGTCGCGGCGGGCTCGCGCTGGTTCGTAACGGCCTGCGAAGCGCGGAGAATCGCGCCTGTTTCGGAATGGCAACGACTGGTCCGCCGTCACTTTCGCGGCGTGCTTAAGCCTCCGTTCAACGCTTCAGCCCGCGACGAAGCCGGTCTGTCCCGGGAATGGTACGCCGCCCTTGCGGCTTCATAAGATGTTTAACAGTCTCCGGCCCACACGTCGCGGAGGGGGCAACTCCTGACGTTTTCGACGGGCGGAAACGCCCCTGATTTTTGATCGGACCTGTGGAAGCAGGGCCGGGGGCCGTTGCAGAACGGCGAGCCTTGGGGACGAAATGGTGCTGACGAACACGATGAACGCCGGGACCGGGAAGACGTTCCGCAAGATGTTCAGGTCGCGTGATATTTTTCTTCATGACGGCGCTTCGCTGCGCCGCGTGCGGATCGGTTCCGGCATCCAGCTTTCGGTCGCCGTCGCTTTCGTCATCATCCTGTTCTGGTCGGTCTTCGCCACCACCCAGCTTGCCGCGCGCACGATGGCGCCGGCGGCCCCGTCCCCGGCCGACGTCGCCCGCATGGAGCGCGAGGTCAAGGCGATGCAGGCCGACGTCGCCGCGATCAAGCTCGCCGCCCAGCAGCGTTATCAGCTCACCGCCCGGGAAGTGCGCAGCCTCGGCCTCGATCCCGGCCGCATCCAGGCGTCGGCGACCGGCGTCGGCGGTCCCTATGAGCCGGTCGACACCGCCAGCACCGCCGACCCCAATTTCAAGGCCCTGTTCATGAGCTGGAAGAAGCTCGAATCGCTGGAGCAGGGCACCGTCGCCATCCCCTCGGCGCTGCCGGTGCAGGGCACCAACTTCACCTCCGGCTTCGGCGTGCGTTCCGATCCCTTCCGCGGCCGCGCCGCCATGCATCCGGGCGTCGACATGGCCGGCCCAATCGGCTCGCCGATCTACGCCACCGCCGACGGCATCGTCGACCGCGCCGAATGGAACACCGGCGGCTACGGCAATCTGGTCGAGATCGACCACGGCCACGGCATCCAGACCCGCTACGGCCACCTCACCCGCTACATCGTCAGCTCCGGCGAGCATGTGAAGCGCGGCCAGCTGATCGCCTATATGGGCTCGACCGGCCGCTCGACCGGCAGCCACCTCCATTACGA
>JAXDOV010000004.1:0-13492 GCA_034668705.1 Sphingomonadales bacterium | reverse complement strand
CGCCACAGCCGGTCGAGCCGGCTGCGCGCGAAATCGAGCAACGGCGCCTGCGCCTTGCGCCGCTCGCGCCAGGCGCCGCCATCCGTCCAGGCGACCAGCCCCAGCATCAGGTCGCGGAAGCGGCGGGTGTCGAGCGCCTCGATCACCCGGTCGTAAGCCTGCTCCCGCGCCGCTTCCAGCGTGGCCCGGTCCGCCACCGCCGCTTCGCTCCCGCCGGCGAGGAAGACGTCCAGATTGCGCGCCTCGCCGAGCGTGCCGGTGAACCAGCGCAGCTCCTCGCGCAGCGCTTCATATTCGTCGCCGCCGAGCGCCGGCCGGAACAGGGAGAAAGCCGAGCGCAGCCGCCGCATCGCCACCCGCGCCTGGTGGAGCGCCTCGGGCTCGCGGCGGCCGGCGACCAGCGGCTCGTTCAGCCGGAAATGGCGGAGGCAGGCATGGACGATGGCGGTGAAACCCTCGGCCACGTCCATGTCCTCGCGGATTGCGACCGGCTCCGCCTTGCTGACCTTGTCGAGGCTGCCATCGGCCAGAGCGAAGCCGCGCTCGGCCTTGCTGAGCACGCCGATGCGGAGCGGCACGCGCTCGGCGAGACGGCGCGCGAGATCGAGCACCGCGCCGGGGTTCCCGCTTTTCAGCTCGATCTCGACCTCGTGGAGCGGCCGCTCCTCGCCGCCGCCCCTGATCCGGCCCTCGTCGAGGACCAGCTCGACCTCGCTCTCCTGATGGTCGAGCCGCCAGATCGTCCGGTCGACAGTCGATTCGACCACCGGCACCAGCTTGCCGATGCGGTCCGCCCCGAGCAGCCCGCCGAGCGGAGTCGCGGCGAGCGCTGCCGCTTCCGGACGGCCGCCGGCGACCGGCGCTTCCCATTCGGGGCGATCGAACAGGCCGGCGGCGCTCGTCGCCCGCTTCACCGTCTGCACATAGCCGCCGCCGGAGCGGCGGATCCGCAGCGAATAGCCGGCCTTGCGCACCGCCTTCTTGCGGGTGTCGAAATAGGTCGAGACCTGCTCCTTCGTCGACGCCGCCCGCCCCGCGAGCAAGGGGTGGCCGCGAAGCGCGCCGGCATCGGCCGGGTCCAGCTCGAGCTTCAGCTCGACTTCGTTATGGCCTGTCACACACTCTCCCGGCGCATCGCGACTCAGCGACGACCTTAGGGCCTTTGACGGGCGGGTGAAATCGCCTGCCGGCCCGGCACCCCGGCGACGAAAGGCGAGAGCCGGCGCAGGGCGCGGCGAACGCGAAGGCCGTGCGTTGGGAGAGCATGAAGCTGCCCGCCCCGATACGCGCGCCGGCGCGCCGGCTCCTCACCCGCATCCTCGGCCGCGACCCGGCGACGGCGCGGCCGGTCCAGGTCGCGGCCTTGCCCTGGCGCCGTTCGGCGGCCGGCGGGATCGAGATCCTGCTCGTCACCAGCCGCAGCTCGAACCGCTGGCTGGTGCCCAAGGGCTGGCCGATGCGGCGCCGGACGCTGGCCGAGGCGGCGGCGCGCGAGGCCTATGAGGAAGCGGGGGTCGAGGGCCGGATCGAAGCGCGCCCGATCGGCCGCTTCGATCATGTCAAGAATCACCCCTTGCTCGGCCGGCTGCGCTGCACCGTGTTCCTCTTCCCGCTCGCGGTCGCGACCGAGCTCGACCCGTGGCAGGAGAAAGGGCAGCGGAGCCGGCGCTGGTACGACCGCGCCGCCGCGGCCGGAAAGGTGGCGTCGCCGGACCTCGCCCGGCTCATCCGCGAATTCGAGCCGGAGCCGGTCGATCGAGCGAGGCCCGGCGCTTGACGGTCGCCGCGGACGCTCGCGCTCGCCGTTCAGAGCACGGCCTGAAAGGCGGACAGGTAATGGGTCCGGACCCTAACGCGGCGGGTCCTCGAACAGGTCGATCCGCTCATAATGGCTGCGGGTCGATCGGCGCGTCCGGCGATGCGAGGCCGCCCACCACACGACGAGCGCGAGCGCCAGGAAGATGATGGCATAAGCGATCAGATGCTTTGAGGACACGCGCGACTCCGATTGCCCCAGCCAACCGCTTTACGCCCATCTCGGCTGCAAATCCGCGTCAATTCTTCGCGGCGGCAAATAAGGGGGATTCGCGGTGACTGTTCCGATGCTGAGGCGAGTCCTGCTCGCCGGAAGCGCGATGGCCTGCGCCCCGTGGCCGCCGCACCGGCGTCCGCCGACATCGAACCCCGCGGCGACTTGACGACGGGCCATCGGGCAGGGCAAGGGCAGCGCCTGCTCTTGGGGAGTAGCCACCCGCGCCCAACGCGCGGGGCCGTCGTCAACATACTTGGGTCCGGGTCCAGCCCGCGTCCCATGGCGGCAGCAGCGGATCGAGAGATTCGCCCGGCGAGACCAACGACGCGGCGCCTCTCCCGTGGCCGGAGGTGACCCCGTCGTCGGTTTCTCGGCCCTGGGACCTCGCCAATGCATTCTCTTTTTCCGACGCTGCTGCTGCTGCTGGGTTCGGCCGGCGTGATCTATTTGTCGTGCGAGTATTTCGTGAACGGCGTCGAGTGGGTGGGCAAGCGGATGGCGGTCGGCCAGAAGGCCACCGGCACGGTCCTGGCGGCGTTCGGCACCGCCCTTCCCGAAAGCGTGGTCACCTTCGTCGCCGTCGCCTTCGGCAGCAGCGCGGCGGCGAAGGAGCTCGGCGTCGGCGCGGCGCTGGGCGGTCCCCTCGCCCTCTCAACCATCGCTTATGCGACGGTCGGCATAACGCTCCTTGCGACACGGCAGCACCTTCCCGCCACGGCGGCGATCCGCGACCAGTTCCGTCGCCTGAGCCGCGACCAGGGCTGGTTCCTGCTCATCTTCGCGGCGAAGATCGCGCTCGGCGTGCTGGTGTTTTCCTGGAAGCCATGGCTCGGCATCCTCTTTCTGGCCGCCTATGCCCTCTATGTGCGCCAGGAGATGAGTGGACATCCGGGCGAGGAAGAGGGCGAGCTGGAGCCGCTGAAGCTGCAGCCGCGGAGAAAGGAACCCAGTTCGGCCGCCGCGATCGTCCAGACGGTCCTTGCGCTGGTCGTGATCTTCGTCGCCTCGCGCGTCTTTGTGGCGCAGCTCGAACATCTCGGGCCGGCCCTGGGGTTGCACCCACAGCTGCTGGCGCTTCTGCTGAGCCCGATCGCGACCGAGCTTCCCGAAACCATGAATGCGATCATCTGGGTGCGTCAGGGCAAGCACCGTCTCGCCCTTGCCAACATATCCGGCGCGATGATGATCCAGGCGACCGTTCCCACGGCGCTCGGGCTATTCTTCACACCATGGAGACTCGATCCGGCGCTGCTTGTCGCCGCAGGCGCGACCGCGCTGGCGGTCGCCATCATGTTCTTCGCCTTCCGGCGCGGATGGATCTCCGCGAGGCTGCTCACCGGCATGGGCCTGCTCTACATCCTGTTCGCCGGTATGCTGCTCGCGCTCCATCTCATCGGGTGATCGCTCGCAACCGCCGCACAGGCAATTGCGGGCGGCATTGCCGAGGCGCTTGCAAGCGGGGAGGTGGCAGGCGAGGACGGCTCGTCGGTCCGACGTGGCGGTGGCTTCGGCCTGAGGAAGACGCTCGCCCCCGGGCGCGGGGCGAGACCGGCTACGCGATCTTGTCGGCGTAGAGGAAGCGGCCGGGGCCGAGGCGCTGCAGCACCTGCTGCAGGCTGTTGTAGCTCAGGGCGAAGCAGCCCTCGGAGCGGCCGAGCTTGCCATGCTCGGCGGCGACGTCGGGCTCCGCATACCAGGCGCTGTGGACGACGATCGCCCGCGCCTCGGCATTGCTGTTGGACGGATCGAGGCCCGACAGCCGGATCGAGCGTCCGTATTTGCCGGGATAATAATCGCCGGTCACATAGCCGCCGCTGGACGAGGCTTCGGAGCCGACGTCGTTCGAGAAGCGCTCGAGCCAGCCGCTGTGATCGGGGTCCGAGCCGCGGCCATGGGCGACATAATGGCTGGTGATCCGGCCGCTCGCCGTATCGAGCAGATAGAAGCGCGGCTCGCGCGACGGCCGGCTGAAATCGGCGATGCCGACCACATCGGTATGCGCGAGCGCCGAGCGATGCCGGTCGAAGGCGGCGCGGGCGCGGGTCAGCAAGGCGGGATTGACCGGGCCGGCGGCAATCGGCGCCGGCGCCGTGGCGGGAAGCGGCGAGACGGGAACGATCGGCCCGGGCGCCGCCATCGGGTCGCGCAGATGGGCGACGATGTCGGCCAGCGACTGCGCCTTCGCGGTCGTCGCGGCGAACAAAACCGCCGCGGCACCGGTGCCAAGCAAATGCCTGCGCGAAACTTCCAAGATTTGAACCCCTCAGCTCTGGAACCGAATGTAGTGCGATTCCCCTGTGATTCCAAATATCTGCGGGCGACTCACCGCATTCCACCCGCGACTCGCCGCAATTATCGGGAACAAAACTTACCGCAGGGTTTCACGGCGAGCCGTTGCGGCGGCGAACCGTGTTCGTTTCGAGGCCGGTGGAACCCGGCGCGGGGCGGAGGCGTCTTCGAATCGATGGCCCCGTTCGACCGCCTGCCCTGCAAGCCCGGCCTGCCGCCGATGGAGGCGAAGCTGGTCGACGCCCTGCCCGAGGGCGAGGGCTGGCAGTACGAGCCCAAATGGGACGGCTTCCGCTGCCTCGCCTTCCGCGACGGCGGGGAGGTCGCCTTGATGTCGAAATCGGGCCGGCCGCTCGGCCGCTATTTCCCGGAGGTGGTCGAGGCGGTGCGGGCGGTGCCGGCCGAGCGCTTCATCGTCGACGGCGAGCTGATCATCCCGATCGGCGGCGTGATCTCGTTCGATGCGCTGCAGCTTCGGCTCCACCCGGCCGAGAGCCGCATCCGCAGGCTCGCCCGGGAGACGCCGGCGCAACTGATGCTGTTCGACCTGCTGGCGCTTGGCGAACGGGACTATCGGGACCAACCGCTGTCGGTCCGGCGCGAGGCGCTGGAGAGCCTCGCTTCGCCGCCGCCCCGGCCCGACATCCTGCTCTCCCCCTTCACGCTGGAATGCGACGTGGCGAAATCCTGGCTGGCGATGGCGGGCGAGGCGCTGGACGGCGTCGTCGCCAAGAGGCGCGACGGCCCGTACGAGCCCGGCGAGCGGGCGATGCTCAAGGTCAAGCAGCTGAAGACCGCCGACTGCGTCGTCGGCGGCTTCCGCTACGGCACCGGCAGCAATGAGGTCGGCTCGCTGCTGCTCGGCCTCTATGACGAGGCGGGGAAGCTCGACCATGTCGGCTTCACCTCGGCGATCCCGGCGGCGGAGCGGGCGGCGCTGACGAAAAGGCTTGAGAAACTGATCGAGCCGCCCGGCTTCACCGGTGACGCGCCCGGCGGCCCGAGCCGCTGGTCGACCGAGCGCACCGGCGAATGGGAGCCGCTCCGACCCGAACTGGTCGCCGAGGTGCGTTACGATCATGTCACCGGCAGGCGCTTCCGCCACGGCACCAAATTCCTGCGCTGGCGGCCGGACAAGGCGCCCGAACAATGCCGGATGGACCAGCTCAGGCCCGAGGCGCGGCCGGCGGCGCTCGCCGCCGACCTGGAGATGGCGACATGAGCGAGCGGTTCGTCGCGGGGGTGCGGCTCAGCAATCCGGACAGGATCCTGTATCCGGAGCAGGGCATCACCAAAGGCGAGCTGGCCGATTATTATGTCGCGGTGGCGGAGCACATGCTGCCGCACGTCGCCTTCCGGCCGATCACGATGGTCCGCTGCCCGGCCGGGAGCGAGACCAAATGCTTCTACCAGCGCCACGCCGGATCGGGCGTGCCGGAGCAGCTCCACGCGGTGCCCATCCCCGGCTTCGCCGAACCCTATCTCTACATTTCCGGCCTGCCCGGGCTGATCGCCCTGGTGCAGATGGGGGTGCTCGAAATCCATCCCTGGGGCGTCACCGTCGAGCGGCCGGACAAGGCCGACCGCATCGTCTTCGACCTCGACCCGGACGAGGGCCTCGGCTTCGGCGACGTGATCGAAGCGGCGAGGGAGGTGCGGGCGCGGCTGAAGCGGCTCGGGCTCGAAAGCTTCGTCAAGACGACCGGCGGCAAGGGCCTGCACGTCGTCGTTCCGGTCGAGCCGACCGCGGCGTGGAGCGAGGTCAAGAGCTTCGCCCGCGGCGTCTCGGCACAAATGGCCGCCGACGCGCCCGGCAAATATCTGACCAAGGTCTCCAAGGCCGAACGGGTCGGGCGGATCTTCATCGACTATCTGCGGAACGACCCGACCTCGACCGCGGTCGCGCCTTATTCCACCCGCTCGCGCAGCGGCGCGCCGGTGGCGACGCCCTTGCGCTGGGACGAGCTCGGGCGGAAGCTCGATCCGAAGGCCTTCACCATCCGCTCCGTCCCCACCCGCCTCGCGCGGCAACGCACCGATCCCTGGGCCGATATGCTGACCCTCCGCCAGCACCTCCCGGACTTGCCGCGGGGCTGAGGCGCCCTATGTCGTGCCCGTAAGGAGAATCGACATGGCCGAACAACAAGCCACCCTCGCCGGCGGCTGCTTCTGGTGCACCGAGGCCGTGTTCAACGACGTGATCGGCGTCTCGAAGGTCGAGAGCGGCTATATCGGCGGCCACGTCCCCAGCCCGACCTATCGGCAGGTCTGCGGCGGCGACACCGGCCATGCCGAGGCGATCCGCGTGACCTTCGATCCGGAGGCGATCTCCTATGGCGAGCTGCTCGACCTGTTCCTCGCCACCCACGATCCGACCCAGCTCAACCGCCAGGGCAATGACGTCGGCACCCAATACCGCTCCGCCATCTTCCCCCATTCGCCCGAGCAGGAAGCGGAGGCCCGCGCCGCGATCGAACGGGCGCAGGCGGACTGGCCGGCGCCGATCGTCACCACCCTCGAGCCGTTGGGCAATTGGTGGCCGGCCGAGGATTATCACCAGGATTATTGGACCGGCGAAGGCCAGCGCAATCCCTATTGCCTCGCAATCATCCCGCCCAAGCTGAAGAAGCTCCGCAAGAGCTTCGCCGGCCGGGTGAAGAAAGATGCGGCGACGGTTTGACCCCTTCTCGTCACCCCGGCCTCCGCCGGGGTGACGGTCAAAACTCCCGCGGCACCGCCGCCCGGCGCAGGCGGTCGTTGATCGCGCGGCCGATCCCTTCCTCCGGCACCGGCGCCACCGCGATGCGCGCCTTGGCCTGGGCTTCGGCGCGGTGGAGGGCGTGGAAGAGCCGCGCCGCCGCCTCGCGCAGATCGCCCTTGGCGCTCAACGTATCGTCCCCCGCGACGGCGCCGAAGCCGATCAGCCATTCGTCGGCCGCCGCCGCCTCGGCGTCGAGCCGGAGCGGCTTGGCCGGGGCGTAATGGCTGCGCATCTGGCCCGGCGCCTCGATGCCGCCTCTCTCCGCCCCTTCCGTGAGGCTGGCCAGCGCCGCCAACTCGGCGAAGTCGACCGGGCCGGGGCGGAGCAGGCGGATGCCGCCCCCGTCCACGGCGACGATGGTCGATTCCAGCCCCAATTCGGTCTCGCCGCCGTCGATCACCAGGGGTATCCGGCCTTCGAGCGTCTTCACGACATGGTCGGCCCGGGTCGGGCTGATGCCGCCGCTGGCATTGGCCGAAGGCGCGGCGAGCGGCCGGCCGCAGGCGCGGAGCAGGGCCTGCATCGCCTCATGGGCGGGGCAGCGAAGCGCGACGGTCGCCAAACCGGCGGTGACGATCGGGGCGAGCCCGCCGCTTTCCCTCAGCGGCAGGACGAGGGTGAGCGGGCCGGGCCACCAGGCCAGAGCCAGCGCCCGCGCCGCGTCGCCGAAGCGGCCAATCTCCTCCGCCTGGGCAAGGTCCCGGACATGGACGATCAGGGGATTGAAGGCGGGACGGCCCTTCGCCTCGTAGACGCGGCGCACGGCCGCCTCGTTGGTCGCATCGGCGGCGAGGCCGTAGACCGTCTCGGTCGGCACCGCGACGGTCTGGCCGGCGAGGATCAGCCGGCAGGCCTCCTCGACGGCCGCCTTGCCATAGGGGGCGATGCGGGTCGCGAGCGGCTGGTTTTGCGGCGGCACGGCGCCGCGCTATAGCCCGGGGACCCGCCGCGCAACCGAGAGTCCGATGACCTACGTCCCGCCCGTCGCCGAGCAGCTGTTCGTGCTGAAGCATGTCGTCGGCATGGACGCGCTCGCCGGCCACGACCGCTTCGCCGATGCGACGCGGGATCTGGTCGAGGCGATCGTCGCGGGCGCCGGCGCGTTCGCCGCCGGCGCCTTCGCGCCGTTGAACCGCAGCGGCGACGAGATCGGCGCCTTATGGTCGCCCGAGGGCGTCACCATGCCGGCCGGCTTCCGCGAGGCCTATCGCGCCTATGTCGAGGGCGGCTGGGGGACCCTGGCGGGGCCGCCGGATCATGGCGGCCAGGGGCTGCCGCTCGCCCTCGCCACTTTGGTGATGGAGGATCTCGGCGCCGCCAACATGGCCTTCTCGCTGGTGACGATGCTGTCGGCGGGCGCGGTCGAGGCGCTGAGGCATCACGGTTCCGAGGAGCAGCAAAGGCTCTGGCTGCCCAGGCTCGTGACCGGCGAATGGACCGGGACGATGAACCTGACCGAGCCGCAGGCGGGCTCGGACGTCGGCGCGCTCCGCACCCGGGCCGAGCCGGTCGGCGACGGCAGCTACCGGATCCGGGGCCAGAAGATCTTCATCACCTTTGGCGAGCATGATCTGGCGGACAATATCGTCCACCTCGTCCTCGCCCGCACGCCAGACGCGCCGCCGGGGACGAAGGGGATCACCCTGTTCCTCGTCCCCAAGGTCCGCCTCGACCCGGACGGCAGCCCCGGCCCGCGCAACGACGTCCGCTGCGTCTCGATCGAGCACAAGCTCGGCATCCACGCCTCGCCGACCTGCGTCATGGCCTATGGCGAGGAAGGCGACTGCCTCGGCTGGCCGATCGGCGGCGAGCAGGAGGGGATGCGGGCGATGTTCACGATGATGAACAATGCCCGGCTCAATGTCGGCCTGCAGGGCGTCTCGATCGGCGAGCGGTCGACGCAGGCGGCGACCGCCTTCGCGCTGCAGCGCGTGCAGGGAATGCGCGAGGGGCGGCCGGTGGCGATCGTCGCGCATCCCGACGTGCGACGGATGCTGCTGAGGATGAAGAGCCTCACCCAGGCGGCGCGCGCGCTCGCTTATTACACCGCCGGCCAGACCGACCGGGCGAGCCTCGGCGACGGCGACGCCGGAGCGCGCGCCGACCTGCTGACGCCTCTGGTCAAGGCCTATGGCACCGATATCGGCGTCGAACTCGCCAGCCTCGGCGTCCAGGTCCATGGCGGCATGGGCTATGTCGAGGAGACCGGCGCCGCCCAGCACCTGCGCGACATCCGCATCGCGCCGATCTACGAGGGCACCAACGGCATCCAGGCCGCCGATCTGGTCGGGCGCAAGCTGGGGCTCCAGGGCGGCGCGGTGCTCGCCCGGCTGCTCGCCGACATCGAGGCCGATGCGGCAGGACCACTGGCGGCGCTTACGGACGAATGCCGCCGGGTGGCGGCGCATCTGGCGGCGGCGCCGATCGACGACCGGCTGGCCGGCTCCTACCCGTTCCTCGACATGCTCAGCACCGCCGTCTGCGGCTGGCTGATGAAGCGCCAGGGCGATGCGCTCGACGGCTCGGAAGCGCCGGATTTCGCGGCGGTGAAGCGGGCGGCCGTCCGTTACTATCTCGAGCAGGTGGTGCCCGAGGCGCTCGGCCTCGCGGCGCAGGCGACCGCCGGGGCGGAATTGCTCTATTCGGTCTCGGACGAGGCTTTGGCGGGGTGAACCACACTCGTCATCCCGGCGCAGGCCGGGATCCCAGCGGGTGAAGACCTCGGCGCCTTTGTCTCACTGGGATCCCGGCCTCCGCCGGGATGACGGTTGGGGCTTAAGCGGTCACACCATCACCCTCTTGCCGTCCCGCCGGCCGACCGACCGATAGATGCGCGGGCCGAGGTCGAGGCGGAAGGCGCCCATGCGGGCGGCGGGGCTTTCGGGCTTGCGGCCGACCAGCCAGGATTTGGACGTCCGCCCCTCCCCTTCCTCGCCCCAGTCATAGGCGACGTTGATCGCGACGCTGGGGACGAAGATGGCGCGGCCCTGGACCTCGATCGCCCTCACCTCCTCCGCCTTCATCGCGATCTCGGCGGCGAGGCGAAGGCTGTCGCCCGGCGCGATCGAGACTTGGGGCGAGCCGCTATGGCGGTGGATCGCGCCGCCGAGGAAGGCGGCGATCTGCGGCTCGTCGGCGGCGTTGAACATGCGCGTGTCGATGCGGATGTTGCGCGCCGGCGCGTCGCCGACATTGGTGACGACGAGCTCGTAATGGAGGCTCGCCTCGCTCGGCGTCGACGCGGCGCGGTCCGGCTCGATGTCGACCTCCAGCCAGGGCCTTGACGCCCCCGCCTCGGCGGGCGCCGCCGCCGCGGCCGGCGGCTCCGGCGCGGCCGGTTCGTCGGCCGCTTGCCTCTCGCCCATGACGAGCGAACCCGCCAGCGCGCCGCGATCCGCCTCGTCACGCTCGGCGAGGATGCGGCGGCGGCGGAAGAACAAGGCCAGGCCGAGCAGGGCGAGCAGCACCGGCAGGGCGAGCCAGAGCCAGCTTTGGCCCGTCCCTGCCGGGGCGGAAGCGGGTGCGGGTGCGCTCGGCGCCGGAGCGGGCGTCGCGACGGGCGGAATAGGCTGCGTCGCGGGCGCGGGCGCGGGGCCGATCACCGCCGGCGCCTGGACCGGTGCCGTCGAGGGCGCTGTCTCGGCCGGAGCCGGCGCGGGGCGCGTGGCCGGCGCGCGGGCGGCAGGCTGCTCCGCCGGCCGGCGCGGCGGCGCGCCCGCGGCCGGCGCGGTCGCCGAGGGGGTCGTGCCGAGGCCGGTCGAGGGCGCGGCGCCGGGGGCCGTCGCCGGCGGCGGTGGCGGGCGCGTCGTGGCGGTGGGGGCCGGGCGCGGAATCGTGGCGGCCGGCGCGGCCGGCTGGGGCTGGGGCGGAATCGTGGTCGTCCGCTGGCCCGGCAGCTGGAAATCCTTCAGCTGCGGATTGCCGATCG
Organism: Sphingomonadales bacterium; assembly: GCA_034668705.1. Lineage (GTDB taxonomy): Bacteria > Pseudomonadota > Alphaproteobacteria > Sphingomonadales > Sphingomonadaceae > Allosphingosinicella. Next base: position 2,482 of record JAXDOV010000004.1, on the reverse strand, counting down.
TGTTGGTGTCCTGCGCCGCCAGCGCACCCGCCCACAGCCCGGCAACGAGCAATGCCAGGACGGCGGCCCTGCGGCTCCGGCTTAAGTTCATCATCTTGAGGAGAAAATCCCTCGCAAAACCCCTCCGCCCCTTATCCCCGCCTCCTCCGCCAGTCCAGCGCGAGCGAGGCGATCCTAGGGTCCGGGCCTAATGATGGCTGCGGCGGGTCGAGCGCCGCAGCCAGCGGCCGCGCCGGTGGCGGATCTTGCGATAGGCGATCAACAGGAAGGGCGGACCGAGCAGCACCAGGATGGCGCCTCCGACCAGAATGGAGAGCAGAATCGTTTTTCCGTCCGATTCCATGGACGAGCTTAACCTGGATCAGGTGCCGCGTCACGTGCCGCGCACGACTTGCCTCAGGCGAGCGCGCGCTCGACCAGCTCTTCGACCTCGAGGCCGAGCCGCCGCATCTGCGCGACGATGGCGGGCCAGCGGTGCTTGAGGAACAGCTCGCGCTCGCTCGCCCGCAACCTGTCCGCGGCGCCGTCGGCGACGAACATGCCGACGCCGCGCTTCACCACCACCAGCCCCTCGTCCTGGAAGGTCTGATAGGCCTTGGCGACGGTCAAGGGATTGGCGCCGTATTCGGCGGCGAGGCTGCGCACCGACGGCAGGGCATCGCCGTCGCGGACTCTCCCCTCGAGGATCATCGCCGCGATGGAATCGCGCAGGCGCAGATAGACGGGACGCTCTTGGTTCGGCATGACTGCCATAGTGTCCTAATACAGCCAGGGGGTCAAGAGGCGGGCGCCCACTCGCTCACCACGTCATCGAAGGCCGGCCGCGCCCGTTCCTCCAGCGGCACCGCGGAGGTGCCGAGGAACAGGAAGCCGGCGATGCGCTCATGGCCGCGCGCGCCGAGGCCGCGCCGGACCTCCTCCGAATAGGCCGCCCAGCCGGTCACCCAGCCGCCGACGAAGCCCAGCGCATGGGTGGCGAGGAGGAGGTTCATGCCGGCGGCGCCGCAGGACAGCTCCTGCTCCCAGGACGGGATCTTGGTGCCCTCGACCGGGCTCGAGACGAGGACGATCAGCTCCGGCGCCTGATGGGCGAAGCGGTGCACCGCCTCCAGCTCCAGCCGGCCCGCCTCGCTTTCCCTGTCCAGCCGGTAGGCGCGCTCCAGCAAGGCCTGGAAATCGTCCCTCTTGCCCCTGGCGACATGGATGAAGCGCCAGGGGGCGAGCTTGCCGTGATCGGGCGTGCGCATGCCGATCTCGAGGATGCGGCGGAGCTGCCCGGCGTCCGGGCCCGGCTCGACGAGGTCGCGCGGACGGCCCGAGCGGCGGGTGGCGAGGAGGGCGAGGGCGGAGCCGAGGTCGTTGAGCATGAGCGGCCGCTACCAGCCCTGCGGGGCCGCAACAATCCGGCTTCACACGGGAAATTTCCCCGCTAGGGTGCCGCGACCGAAACGAGCCCCCTCTCGCGAAGGCGGGCCGCCCAGGGAGAGCCGAACGATGGTCAACATAGCCCCCGATTCCACGACCGAAGGCGAGAGCCCCCATGTCAGCCGCAGCGATCAGGGGTCGTGGTTCGAGCATCCCAGGCAGCTGAAGCGCCTGTTCACGACCGAGATGTGGGAGCGGTTCGGCTATTACGGGATGCGGGCGCTGCTGACGCTCTATCTGGCCGAGCATTTCCTGTTCAAGGACCAGACCACGACCGGGCTCTATGGCGGCTTCACCGCCCTGGTCTATCTGACGCCGCTGATCGGCGGCCTCATCGCCGACCGCTATCTCGGCTCCAAAAGGTCGGTGAAGTTCGGCGCCATCGTCATGGCGGCGGGTTATTTCACGCTCTGCTTCGGCGGCGAGGCCGCCAAGCCCTATGCCATGATCGACAACCATCGCTACGAGGTGCAGGTCGAAGGCAAGGGCGACGCCAGGACCCAATATCTGATCGCCGGCAACCAGCGGCTGCTGATCAAGGGCAATGACGACAAATCGGTCTCGCTGAAGGCACCCGACGGAACCGAAGTGCGTCGGATTGCCCCCGGCGGCTTCGAGGCTTCGGGCGACCGATCGACCTTCTTTACGCTGCTGCTGCTCGTCGGCCTGTCGATGGTCACGATCGGCAACGGCTTCTTCAAGCCCAACATCTCCACCATCGTCGGATCGCTTTACGAGCAGGGCGACCGGCGGCGCGACGCCGGCTTCACCATCTTCTACATGGGCATCAACCTCGGCTCGCTGATCTCGCAATTCTTCTGCCCGATGCTCGCGGAAGGAGTCGGCTGGTGGGCCGGCTTCGGCCTTGCCGCCACCGGCATGCTCTGCTCCTGGGCGCTGTTCCAGTTCGACGGCGGGCGCCTGGACGGCTATGGCGAAAGACCGCCGGGCGTCGACGGCGGACGCGACCTGCTGATCTATCTCGGCGCGCTGGTGGCGGTGCCGGTGGTCCTGTTCCTGTTCTGGAACCTGATGAACGCCGCCCCCTCCCAGGCCG
>JAXDOV010000003.1:0-14831 GCA_034668705.1 Sphingomonadales bacterium | reverse complement strand
ACCTCGAGCCGGGCGACCCGCCGGACGTCCTGACCGTCTGGCGCAAGGGCAGCGCCACCTTCCACATCGACGTCAAGGGCCGCGCCGCCCATGCCGGCGTCGCGCCGCAGGACGGCCGCAACGCCGCGGTCGAGCTGATCCACCAGATCCACGCCGCCGATGTCTTCCCCAGATCGGGCGAAGGGCTGACCGCCAATTTGACGCTGATGAATGCCGGCAGCCGCGAGAACATCATTCCCGAAAACGCCTCGGCGGCGATCAACGTGCGCGTCCGCGACAAGGCCGATTTCGAGCGGGTGGAACGGACCCTCCAGGCGAATGCGCGACAAACCCAGGTGCCGGATACGATTGTCACGGTTTCGCGCACGCCCGCCTTCCCGCCGCTTCCTTCCAATCCCGGCACCGATGCGCTCGCCGCCCGGGCGGAGGCGATCTATGCCGGCATCGGCCGGAAGATCGGCCGCGGCGGCAATGGCGGCGCCTCGGAATCGGCTCTCGCCGCCGAGGCGGGCGTGCCGGCGCTCGACGGGCTCGGGCCGGTCGGCGGCGGCTTCCATTCCGACAAGGAATATCTCGACCTCACCACGATGACGCCGCGCCTCTACCTCCTCGCCGAGCTGCTGATGGACCTCGGCCGCAACCCGCCGCGGCGCTGATGGCGCCGGGGACCATCCGGGTCGGCATCGGCGGCTGGGATTTCGATCCCTGGCGCCAGACCTTCTATCCGCCGGGCCTGGCCAAGGCGAAGCAGCTCGAACATGCCTCGCGGCAGCTCGGTGCGATCGAGATCAACGCCACCTATTACAAGCTCCAGACGCCGGCCTTGTTCGAGCGCTGGGCTAAGACGGTGCCGGACGGCTTCAAATTCGCGGTCAAGGCCTCGCGCTTCTGCACCACCCGCCGCCTGCTGGCGGAGGGCGGCGAGAGCGTCCTGCGCTTCTGCGGCCAGGGCCTGACCGCGCTCGGCGACCGGCTGGGGCCGATCCTCTGGCAGTTCATGGCGACCAAGAAGTTCGATGCCGAGGATTTCGGCGCCTTCCTCAAGCTGCTGCCCGACAAGCAGGACGGGGTGACGCTGCGCCATGCGATCGAGGTGAGGCATGAAAGCTTCCGCGACCCCGCCTTCGTCGCGATGTGCCGCGAGGCCGGCGCCGCCATCGTCTTCGGCGACGGCGCCGGCTACCCGCTCGTCCCCGACATCGGCGGCGATTTCGTCTATGCCCGGCTGATGCGGGCCGAGGCGGAGCTCGAACAGGGTTATCCGCCGGAAGCGCTCGACCGCTGGGCCGATGTCGCGCGGCAATGGGCGGCGGGCGCCAGTCCCGCCGGCTTCCCTTACGTCGCCGAACCGGCGCCGGTGCGGCCGCGCGACACCTATGTCTTCTTCATCTCCGCCGCCAAGGAGCGCAACCCGGCGGCGGCTATGGCGCTGATCGAGCGCTTGCGGTGAAAATCCCCTCTCCCGCTTTCGCGGGAGAGGGTTAGGGTGAGGGTCTTGCTGAGTCCGTGCTCCAGGCCCTCACCCTCCCGCTTCGCGGGCCCCTCCCTCTCCCGCGAGCGGGAGAGGGGATTTTTATGAACCCGCTCTTCGCCGGCCTTCCCACCACCATCTTCACCCGCATGTCGGCGCTCGCCGCCGAGCATCAGGCGGTCAATCTCGGCCAGGGCTTTCCGGATTTCGGCTGGCCCGAAGACGTGGTGGCGCGGGCGGCCGAGGCGCTGGTTCGGGGCTCCAACCAATATGCGCCGATGCGGGGGCTGCCGGAGCTGCGCCGGGCCGTCGCCGACCATTATCGGCGGCATCAGGGAGTGGAGACCGATCCGGAGGAGGTGACAATCACGTCCGGCGCGACCGAGGCACTGGCGGCGGCCATCTCCGCTTTGGTCAGCCCGGGCGACGAGGTCCTGCTCTTCCAGCCGCTCTACGACGCCTATCTGCCGCTCGTCCTGCGCGCCGGCGGCGTGCCGCGCTATATCCGCCTGACCCCGCCCGGCTGGCGGATCACCGAGGCGGCGCTGACCGAGGCCTTCACCGACCGCACCCGCCTCGTCCTGTTCAACAATCCCCACAATCCGTCGGCGCGCGTCTTCGAGGAGGCGGAGCTCAGATTGCTCGCCCAAGCCTGCCTCCGCCACGACGCGGTCGCGCTCAGCGACGAGGTCTGGGAGCATGTCGTCTTCGACGGCCGCCGCCACCTGCCGCTCGCCGCTTTGCCCGGGATGAAGGAGCGGGTCGTGAAGATCGGCTCGGCCGGCAAGATCTTCTCGCTGACCGGCTGGAAGGTGGGTTGGGCGGTGGCGCCGCCGGCGCTCGCCGGCCCGATCGCCAATGCCCACCAGTTCCTCACCTTCTCGACCGCCCCCAACCTCCAGGCCGCCGCCGCTTACGGCCTCGGCAAGGATGAGTCCTATTTCCGGAGGATGCGGGCCGATTTCGCCGCCGCGCGCAACGCGCTGGCGGCGGGGCTTGAAGGGGCCGGCTTCGTCACCCTGCCGGCGGAGGGCACCTATTTCCTCTCGATCGACCTCGCGGCCTCCGGACTCGAGACCGACGACGTCACCTTCTGCGAACGGGCGGTACGCGAGGCGGGCGTGGCGGCGATCCCCGTCTCCAGCTTCTACGCCGAGGCACCGGTGACCAACGTCGTCCGCCTCTGCTTCGCCAAAAGGGAGGCGACGCTGGCGGCGGGGGTCGAGGCGCTGCGCAAGGCGAGGCGATTATTTGCCTAGGGAGCGGGCCCGGTAATTCAGAGAAGGCCCTGCACCCATAGCGACACCGATTTCTCCTGCCGGATCGCCTGCCGCCGGGCTTCACCCGACAGGCGAAATGCCGGGGGCGGGGAGACGGGCGGGTGGCGCGGGGGGAGGGGGCTCGCTAGGGTCCGGACCCATGAGCTTCGATTCAACCGCCGAGACGCGGGCGCTGTTCGAGCGCCTCGCCCTCGCTCTTCCCGAGGGCGCGCTCGTCTCCCGCTCGCCGATCGACGGGTGCGCGATCGGCGGCGTCGCGCCCGCTTCGGCGGCCGAGGTCGCGGAGGCGGTCGAGCGGGCGCATGGTGCCTTCCTCGCCTGGCGGAGCGTGCCGGCGCCGCGGCGCGGCGAGCTGGTGCGGCTGTTCGGCGCGGTGCTGCGCGAGGAGAAGGAAAAGCTGGCGCGGCTGGTCAGCCTGGAGGCGGGCAAGATCCTCCAGGAGGGGCTCGGCGAGGTCCAGGAGATGATCGATATCTGCGACTTCGCCGTCGGCCTGTCGCGCCAGCTCTACGGCCTCACCATCGCCACCGAGCGGCCGGGCCACAGAATGATGGAGACCTGGCATCCGCTCGGCGTGGTCGGCGTGATCTCCGCCTTCAACTTCCCGGTCGCGGTCTGGGCCTGGAACGCCTGCCTCGCCTTCGTCTGCGGCGACGCGCTGGTGTGGAAGCCGTCAGAGAAGACGCCGCTGACGGCCGCCGCGGTGCAGGACCTGTTCGAGCGGGCGGCGGCGCGCTTCGGCGACGCGCCGGACCATCTCAGCCAGATCGTACAGGGCGCGCGCGAGTCTGGCGAGGCTTTGGTCGAGCATCCGAAGGTGGCGCTGGTTTCCGCGACCGGTTCGACGGGCATGGGCCGGATCGTGGCGCCGCGGGTGGCGGCGCGGTTCGGGCGGGTGCTGCTCGAGCTCGGCGGCAACAATGCCATGGTCGTCGCGCCCTCGGCCGATCTGGCGCTGGCCGAACGCGCCATCGCCTTCGCCGCGGTCGGGACGGCGGGGCAACGCTGCACGACCCTGCGCCGGCTGTTCGTCCAGGACGAGATTTACGATCGGCTGGTGCCGCGGCTGAAGCAGGTCTGGGCCGATGTGCCGGTCGGCGATCCGCTGGAGAACGGCATCCTGGTCGGCCCGCTGATCGACGGCGCCGCCTTCGAGGCGATGCAGGCGGCCCTGGCCCAGGCACGCGGCCAGGGGGGCAATGTCGAAGGCGGCGAAAGGCTGCTCGAGGATAAGTGGCCCAACGCCTTCTACGTCCGTCCGGCGCTCGTCGAAATGCCGGGGCAGAGCGCGATCACGCTCACCGAGACCTTCGCGCCGATCCTCTACGTCATGCGCTATGCCGCGCTCGGCGAGGCGATCGCGGCGCATAATGCGGCGCCGCAGGGTCTCGCCTCTTCGATCTTCACCAACGACCTCCGCGAGGCGGAGCTGTTCCTCTCCGCCGCCGGCTCCGATTGCGGCATCGTCAACGTCAATATCGGGCCTTCGGGGGCGGAAATCGGCGGCGCCTTCGGCGGCGAGAAGGAAACGGGCGGCGGCCGCGAGAGCGGCTCCGACGCCTGGCGCAACTACATGCGCCGCGCGACCAACACGATCAATTACAGCCGCGACCTGCCGCTCGCCCAGGGCATCGACTTCGCGATGCCTTAGGGATCGCGCAGGCTTCAGACAGCTGCCGGCAAGCCCCGACTGGTTACGGCGCCGTAATTTCTGTAGAAGCCGCCCGGTCAAGCGTAAAAACGCAAATGGCAGGGAGAGGATTGATGAACACGCGCACCTTCGCGATGCTTTTCGGCATCGTCTTTCTGATCATCGGCGCCGGCGCCTTCATTCCCGGCATGACGACGATGGACATGTCGGGCCATGCCGCGGACGCCGACGTCACCATGAAGAGCATGTTCGGCTATGAGCTGAAGCTGTTCCCGGTCAACGTTCTCCACGACGTCGTCCATATCCTGTTCGGTATTTGGGGCCTGCTTGCCGCCCGCACGCTCGCCGGCGCGCGCACTTATTTCCGCGGCGTCGCGATCATCTATGCGCTGCTCACGGTGATGGGCTTCATCCCGCCGCTCGACACCATTTTCGGGCTGATCCCGCTCTACGGCAACGACATCTGGCTGCACGCGCTGCTCGCCCTCGTCGCCGCCTATTTCGGCTGGATGAACCGGGACGCGGCGGGCACCGCCGCCTGAGCTTCGGAAAAGGACGGACCGGCCCGGCTTTGCGCCGGGCCGATTCTCCTTTTCTTTCCGCTGCTTGCGTAGCGGCTTGCCGCCTGCTTCACCGCGCCTTAAGACATGATCCTGCCCAGGGCGAATGCCGCCCCGCCGCCGTCGGACGGCGGCCGTTGCATGCTTCAGGATCACCGATATGCCGAGCCGCTTCCTTCTGCCCCTTCTCCTCCTCTCGGCGGCCGTGCCGGCGGCCGCCCAGAATGCCGCGCCGCCGCAGCTGCCGACGCCCGGCGCGCCGGCGACGGCGCCGATCCCGGTCCCGGCGCCGATCATCGTTTCGGGCCATTGGAACCCGCGCGACGCGGGCGACCTGCTCGGCTTCGTCGAGGGGATCGGCGCCGAGGGTCTCGACCCGGCCGATTACAACCCCGATGCGCTCCGCCAGGCGCTCGGCGGCGACAGCGCGATGCTGGATGCGGTCGCCACCCAGACCTTCCTCCGAGTCGCCTCCGATCTTTCCTACGGCCATCTGCGCGGCGACGCCCGCGTCGACTGGCACGTGCGCGACGATGCGACGGCCCCGGTCGACCAGCAGGCCCTGCTCGACCGCGCGCTCTCCGGCCATATCGTGCCCGACACGTTGCGCTCGCTGCTGCCGACCCATCCCCAATATGCGGCGCTGAAGGCGCTGCTCGCCACCACCGACGACAAGGCGCTGGCCGACAAGGTCCGCCTCAACCTCGACCGCTGGCGCTGGCTGCCGCGCGACCTCGGCCAGAAATATGTGATCGTCAATGTTCCCGCCTACACCGTCGCTCTGGTCGAGGGCGGCCAGACGCTCAACCGCCGCCGCGCCGTCGCCGGCGCGCTCAAGACGCCGACGCCGCAGCTCAACGCGGTGATCACCGGCGCCATCTTCAATCCCTGGTGGGAGGTGCCGACCAGCATCAGCCACGAAGTGGCCGGCAAGAAGGGCTATGTGTCGGTGCCGAACGGCGACGGCGTCCGCTACCGCCAGCCGCCGGGGCCGAAGAATGCGCTCGGCCGGATGAAGCTGGTGATGGGCAATCCCTATGCCATCTACCTCCACGACACCAACGCCAAGCATCTGTTCGACAAGCAGGCGCGGGCCTACAGCCATGGCTGCATCCGCACCGAGGATGCGGTCGGCTTCGCCGAGACCCTGCTCCAGGGCACCGAGTGGGATCACGACAAGATCTACGGCACGATCGCCTCGGGCAAGAGCGTCCAGGCCAATGTGGCGACGCCGATCCCGGTCTATATCGTCTATTTCACCGTCGCCGCGACCAGCGACAAGCCCGGCTATATCAGCTATTCCGACATGTACGGGCGCGACAAGCCGGCCATCGCCGTGATGAACGGCCTGCCGATGCCGCAGCAGGCCGCCACGACCGCCGCCGCCAAGCCGAAGCCGGCGACGGCCGCCGCCAGGCCGGTCAAAGCGGGCATGACGACAGTCAAGCCGGCGAAGCCGGCGCCCAGCCCGGCGGTCGCCACCGCCGCGCGCGCTTCGACGCGGTAACGGCAACCACCCTCCCGTCATTGCCAGGCGCGTAGCGACGCGGCGATCCAGCCGTGCCTTCGATTCATGCTCCGTACGGGGTTGCTTCGCCCCGCTCGCAATGACGAAAAGGGGAGCAGCAGTCACCCTGATCCTGGCGGTGCGGCCGCTCCACCAGGACGAGGCGGGAGGCGGCTTTCGCGGAAATGAGGGCGGGTGTAGGCGAGCGTCCTGGTTTCGGGAGTTACGCATGCGCCTCGCCTTCGTCGCCTTCCTCCTCGCCGCCTCGGCCCCCGCCGCCGCCCAGCCGCTCCACCAATATGCCGAGCTTGCCTTGTCGCCGGACGGCGCCCGCGTCGCGGCGGTCGAGAGCGAGACCGAGCCCAATGCGCCCGCGGCGCCGCACGGCCATGTCGTCATCCGCTCGGCCGCCACCGGCGCGGTGCTGGACAGCCTGGATCCTTGTCCCGCCTGCGCTTATTCCGGCCTGACCTTCGCCGCCGACGGCCGGCTGGTCTTCCTCGCCCGCGAGGGCGGCGCGACGCGGCTGTTGCTGGCGACGGGCAGGGCGCCGGAGACGCTCGCCACGATCGACGGCATCGCCGAGGATCCGCGCTTCTCGCCGGACGGGAAAAGGATCGCATTGCTCGTCACCCTCGGCGCCCGCAAGGAGCGCGGCGCGACCCAGGCCGGCGTGCGCCAGGTCGGCGAGATCGGCGAGCAGAATGATGAGCAGAGGATCGCCATCGTCCCCGCCAGAGGCGGCGCGGTGACGCCGGTCTCGCCCCCCGACCGCTACGTCTACGAATATGACTGGACGCCGGACGGGCGCGGCTTCGTCGCGACCAGCGCGCGCGGCAATGGCGACAATAATTGGTGGGTGGCGGAGCTCGACGCGATCGACGCCTCGACCGGCGCCGTCCGCCGCATCGCCGCGCCGCCGATGCAGCTCGACTTCCCCCGCGTCTCGCCGGACGGCCGGACCGTGGCGTTCATCGGCGGGCTGATGAGCGATTTCGGCTCGGTCGGCGGCGACGTCTATACCGTGCCTTTCGCCGGCGGCGTACCGCGCGACATTACGCCTGCCTATCGCGGCAGCTTCACCTCCTTGCTGTGGGGACCGGCGGGCCTGACCGGCTCGGTACTCGCCGGTGATCGCGCGGCGATCGTCCCGCTCGATCCGGCGCGCGGCCCCGGCCGTCCGCTGTGGAGCGCGCCGGTCAGCATCGCCGCCGCCGAGGCGCGCTTCGCCCGCTCGGCAAGCGGTGCGGCACTGGCGATGGTGAGCCAGGATCATGAGCACGCGCCCGCCATCTTCGCCGGGCCGCCGGCGGCGCCGCGCAGGATCACCCGCGACAATGACGGCTGGGCGCCGCTCGTCTCCGCCCGCAGCCTCAGCTGGAAGAGCGGACCGTTCACCGTCCAGGGCTGGCTGCTCGCGCCCCGCGGCGCCGCCGCCGGGGCGAAGGCGCCAATGGTCACCGTGGTCCATGGCGGCCCGGCGGCGGCGAGCGTGCCGGGCTTCGTCTGGGAAGGCGCCGGCGCCGATCTCGTCCGCGCCGGCTATTATCTGTTCTACCCCAATCCGCGCGGCAGCTACGGCCAAAGCGAGGCCTTCACCCGCGCCAACCGACGCGATTTCGGCGGCGGCGACCTTCGCGACATCCTCGCCGGCATCGACGCCGCCGAGCGCGCCGCGCCGATCGACGACCGCCGGCTCGGCCTGATGGGCGGCAGCTATGGCGGCTTCATGGCGATGTGGACGAACATCCGGACCAACCGCTTCAAGGCGCTCGTCGCCGGCGCCGGCCTCTCCGACTGGATCAGCTATTACGGGACCAACGGCATCGACCAGTGGATGATCCCCTATTTCGGCAAGTCCGCCTATGACGATCCCGAAGCCTATTGGAGCGTATCGGCGATCCGCTTCATCCACCAGGCGAAGACGCCGACCTTCATCTATGTCGGCGAGCGCGACATCGAGGTGCCGCCGACCCAGTCGGTCGAATATTGGCATGCGCTGCGGGCGATGAACGTCCCCGCCAGCCTGGTCATCTATCCCGGCGAGGGCCACCGCATCCGCGCGCCGGAAAACACGATCGACGTCCGCCGCCGCACAATGGCCTGGTTCGACAGATATCTCCGCGACCCGGATCGATGATCTTGCGGGCGGTGCCGCGGCACAAGCCGATCGAGCCCGATATGCAGAGACGGCGTCGCTGTGGCGCCTGCCTTCGCCATCGGCTGCGCCGTCCGGCCGCTCCCGGGCGCGTGTCGATCCGAACGCAGCCAGGCTTTGCGTCGCGACCCACACGCGCTTAGGGGACGGCGAAACAAGGGTTTTTGGAGTCCATGATGAAGCGCCTCGCCCTCCTCGCCGCCGCCCTCCTTCCGGTCGCCGTCTTCGCCGCCGACGCGCCCGCCTTCGATCCCGCCCGCCTGTCGCAGCATGTGAAAATCCTGTCCTCCGACGCCTTTGAGGGGCGCGGGCCGGCGACGCCCGGCGAGACGAAGAGCGTCGCCTATATCGTCGCGCAGATGAAGGCGGCGGGGCTGCAGCCGGGCGGGCAGATGGAGGGCCGCCACCGGAGCTGGACGCAGGACGTGCCTCTGCTCCGCGCCCAGATCGAGGGCAGCCCGCAGGTCACGCTCGCCATGGGCGGCGAGCGCCGGCCGCTCCGCCAGGGCGAGGACATCGCCGTCCGCGCCGCGATGACCGGCCAGAAGCATGTGACGATCGCCGACGCGCCGCTCGTCTTCGTCGGCTACGGGGTCCGCGCGCCGGAGCGCAACTGGGACGATTTCAAGGGCGTCGACCTGCACGGCAAGATCATGGTGGTGCTGGTCAACGATCCCGATTTCGAGACCGGCCAGGGCGATTTCGGCGGCAAGGCGATGACCTATTACGGCCGCTGGACCTACAAATATGAGGAGGGCGCGCGGCAGGGCGCCGCCGGCGTGATCGTCGTCCACGAGCGCGACCCCGCCTCCTATGGCTGGGCGACGGTCAAGAATTCGAACACCAACGCCATGTTCGACATCGTCCGCAAGGATCCGCGCGCGGCGCACGCGCCGATGGAGGCCTGGATCCAGCGCGACAATGCGGTCGCTTTGTTCCGCGCCTCGGGACTCGATTTCGAGGCGATGAAGCGGGCGGCGCAGAGCCGCGACTTCCGGCCGGTGCCGCTGAAGGCGACGCTCAGCGCCGATTACGGGGTCGACGCCCGCATCATCACCTCGCACAATGTGGTCGGCCGGCTTCCCGGCAAGCGGCGCCCCGAGGAGACGGTGATCTACTCCGCGCATTGGGACCATCTCGGCGTCGGTGCGCCCGACGCCCGCGGCGATTCCATCTATAACGGCGCCGTCGACAATGCGACGGGCATCGCGTCCCTGCTCGAGCTCGGCCGCGCCTTCGCCCATGGGCCGCGGCCGGACCGTTCGATCGTCTTCCTCGCCGTCACCGCCGAGGAGAAGGGCCTGCTCGGCTCGGAATATTATGCCGCCAACCCGCTCTATCCGCTGGCGAAGACGGCGGGCGTGATCAACATGGACGCGCTCGGCGTCTCCGGGCCGGCTCGCAATTTCACTATTTCGGGCGCAGCGAAGCTCGGCCTGCTCGACGAGCTCGTCGCCGAAGGCCGGCGCCGCGGCCGCAATTTCATGCCGGAGCCGCATCCGGAGAATGGCGGCTTTTACCGCTCCGACCATTTCCCCTTCGCCAAGCGCGGCGTCCCGGCAATCTCGTTCGGATCCGGTAACGACCTGCTGAGCGGCGGCACCGAGCGCGGCGAGGCGGTCGCCAAGGCCTATACCGCCTCGCGCTACCACCAGCCGGCCGACGAATGGAGCGCGGACTGGGATCTGACCGGCATCGCCCGCGACCTGGCGATGCTCCATGCGGTCGGGTCGCGGCTCGCCAATGCGCGCGAATGGCCGAACTGGAGCGCGGATTCGGAGTTCCGGGCGGCGCGGGACCGGACCGCGGCGCAGCGGCGCTAGCGGGTCCCCCCGCCGGTCACTTTTGCTTAACCTCTGTTGCGGATAACGGGGACTTGGCAGTGTAAATCGCCAAAAGCGCCGGACGGTGGGGCCGTCCGGCGTTTCCCGAAGCTTCTCAGCCAGGAGCCGTGGCATGATCGAGAAACCGGCCCGGCCGGACCGACAGGACGCACGTCCGACACCGGACGAGACGCCGGTGCGCAGCGACGACGCCTATCGCCGCGCCTGCCGGCATTATGCCCGCCTTCGCGCCCGCCAGCCCGACTGATCCGTCCCGGCCGGCACCGCCCCGCCGCCCGCATTGCCTCGGCCCGCCGCCTGTGCGAAATCGGCGCGGGGGAGGTCAGACCGTTGCGAAACCGGCTTCGAGCGCCCGAACGGACCGACGCGGTGCGGCGCCTTGCGCTCGCGGCCTTTCTCATCCTGCCGTCCGCGCCCGCTTTCGCCGCGCAGGAGGCGGGGAAGGACGCGCCGATCTGCACCGACCGGCCGGGCAAGGGCAACAATGCCTGCACGGTGCCGGCGGGCGCGGTCCAGATCGAGAGCGACGCGTTCAACTGGACCCGGACGGTCGACGGCGGCACCCGGACCGACACCATCCTCTACACCAACCCGGTGGTGAAGTTCGGCCTCTCCGAAAGCGCCGACCTCCAGCTCGCCATCGCGCCCTATGAGGAGGTGCGGACGCGCACCGGCAACGTCACCGACCGGATCGGCGGCGCCGGCGATCTGTTCGTCCGCTTCAAGCAGCGGCTGACCGGCGCTTCCGCGGGCACGCAGGTCGCCCTGATTCCCTTCGTCAAGCTGCCGACCGCCCGCCCCGGCATCGGCAACCGCAAAATGGAGGGCGGCCTCGCCGTCCCCGTCAACATCGATCTGCCGAAGCTCTTCTCGCTGAGCTTCAGCCCGGAGCTGGACCTGCTCGCCGACCAGGACGGGTCCGGGCGGCACCTCAACCTCGCCAACATCGTCAATGTCGGCAAGGCGATCGGCAAGGTGACGCTCGGCGCCGAGCTTTGGGGCGCGCAGAATTTCGACCCGGCCGGCACCGTCGCGCAATATTCCGCCGACGTGATGGTCAGCTGGGTGGCGAAGCCCAGGCTGCAGCTCGACGCCGGCGCCAATTTCGGGCTCAACCGCAACACGCCGGACGTCCAGCTCTATGCCGGCGTCTCGACGCGCTTCTGAAGGGAACGGAACAATGATCGCCGGGACGCTTGCGGACCGCCGCGGAGTCTGGGCCTTCCTGCTCGGCGTCGCCGGCGTCACCGCCGGCGTGCTCCTCCATGTGCCGATGTTCCTGATGGGGCGGGACAATGGCTTCATGCTCGCCGGCATGCCGATGGACAAAGGCATGCTCGCCGGCATGGGCCTGATCGTCGGCGGCGTGCTGGTCGCCGCCTACGGCCTGCTTCCGAAGGACCTCTCCCGCCACGTCGCCTCGGCCAAGGAGGTCCAGATCGCCGCCCCGGAGGACGTCCATCTCTCGCCGGCGCATTGGGGGCTGATGGTCGTCCTCGTCGTCGCTCTGATGATCGACGTGATGAAGCCCGCCTCGCTCGGCTTCACCATTCCGGGCATGGTCAGGGAATATGGCGTGCCGAAGCAGACGGCGGCTCTGGTCCCCTTCTTCGCGCTGACGGGGACGGTGGTCGGCTCGATCCTGTGGGGGGTGATCGCCGACATTTACGGGCGCAAGGCCTCGATCCTGCTGTCGGCGGTGATGTTCGTCGGCACCTCGATCTGCGGCGCGATGCCCTCGCTCGCCTGGAACGTCGGCATGTGCTTCATGATGGGCGCGGCCGCCGGCGGCATGCTCCCCGTCACCTATGCCTTGCTCGCCGAGATGATGCCGAGCACGCATCGCGGCTGGAGCCTCGTCCTCGTCGGCGGCCTCGGCGCGGTCGGCGGCTATTTCGCGGCGAGCGGGCTTTCGGCCCTGCTCCAGCCGGTCTTCGGCTGGCGGATCCTCTGGCTGCTCAACCTGCCGACCGGACTCCTTCTGGTCCTGCTCGGCGTTTTCATCCCGGAATCCGCCAAATTCCTGATCGCCCGCGGCCGCGATTCGGAAGCGCAGGCGGTGATGCGCCGCTTCGGCTCCAAGCTCAGGAAGGGGCCGCCCGGGCGCGCCGCGGCCGCGGCGGCCAAAGCGGCGCCGCCGCTCACCGGCCGCGGGCTGTTCGGCAAGCTGATCGCGCTCAGCATCGCCGCCATCGCCTGGGGGCTGATCAATTTCGGCCTCCTGCTCTGGCTGCCGTCGGATCTCGTCGCCAAAGGCTATAGCATGAAGGTGGCGAGCGGGCTGCTCGCGGAGAGCGCCCTGATCGCCTTTCCGACCGTCTTCGCCGCCGCCTTCCTCTACAGCCGCTGGAGCACGAAATGGGCGGTGATCGGCTCGGTCGCGATCACCATCGCCGGCCTGTTCGGCGTGCTCGGCCTCGAGCTTCGCGGCACCGGCAGCCCCGTCCTGCCGGTCGGGCTCCTGATCGTCGGCACCAACGGCATCATCGCCATGCTGCTGCCTTATGCGGCGGAGAGCTTCCCGCTCCGGGTGCGCGGGCGGGCGACCGGCTGGGTGGCGGCGTGCAGCAAGGTCGGCGGCGTCTTCGCCCAATTGCTCGCCATCCTCGCTCTGGTGCCGGAGCTCGGCGTCAGCGCGGCGTTGATCACCGTGCCGACCGCGCTCGCCCTCCTCCTCCTGATCTGGTTCGGGCGCGAAACGCGCGGCCGCGACCTGCGCGACCTCGACGCCGCTTTGCTCCACGCCGGCGGCGCGCCCTGAGCGCCAGCTTGGCTGGATTCGACCGCTCATCCTGAGCAGGCGCTGACTCCGGACGGGATACGGGGAAGGCCCGGAGGACCGGCGGCGACATCGTTCAACCGGCGTACAGGCGGGCCGGGGCAGGGGCGGCGCCAGGGAGGCGCGCCTGCCTTCCCCTGTCTTCCGGAGCCCAATCCCCCATGCATCCATCGGTCCTCGCCGCCGCCCTCCTCGCCGCCTTCGCCGCTCTGCCCGCCGCCGCCCAGCCGCCCGCCGCGCCGGCACCCGCCGCTTCGGGCGAAGTGCCGGTCACCCGCGCCCAGATGCAGCAGGAGATCGAGGCTCGCTTCAAGGAAGCGGATGCCAATCACGACGGCTTCGTCACCGAGGCCGAGCTCGGCGAGAACGGCGGCCGGCTGATGGCGCGGCTCGACACCGACCATGACGGCAAGCTGACCCTCGCCGAGCTGAGCGGTCCGATGCTCGAACGCTTCGACCGCACCGACGCCAATCACGACGGCATCGTCACCCCCGAGGAACGCGCCGCCGCCCGCGACGCCATGCGCCTCCGCATGCAGCAGCCCGAGGCACCACAGGGGCATTAGAGCGGAGGCCAAGGCTGCTGCTTAGGCTCGCCGGGGACGGGCCAGCGCCTCATGGTGAAGGGGCCGGGCGGCCTGCACAGGATGCCGGCAGCCGCCTCGTCGACTGAAACCACGGCTTGCCCTACCGCTCCCGCCGCCCCACATGGCGGCCATGCCCTTTCAGAACCTTCCTCCGCTCCTCGCCGGCGCGCTGTCCGCGCGCGGCTATGCCGAGCCCACTCCCGTCCAGGCCGCCATCCTCGAAGCGGAGGCGGACGGGCGGGACCTGATCGTCTCGGCGCAGACCGGCTCGGGAAAGACCGTCGCCTTCGGCCTCGCCATGGCGCCGCAGCTGCTCGGCCCGGACGGTGGCCTGCGGCCGCCGCGCGAGCCGGCTGCGCTGGTCGTCGCGCCGACCCGCGAGCTGGCGCTGCAGGTCAGCCGCGAGCTCGCCTGGCTCTACGGCCAGGCCGGGGCACGGATCGCGACCTGCGTCGGCGGCATGGATCCGTCGAAGGAGCGGCGCGCGCTCGGCCAGGGCGCGCATGTCGTGGTCGGCACGCCGGGACGGCTTCGCGACCATCTCGAGCGCGGCGCGCTCGACCTGTCGAAGCTCGGCGTGGTCGTGCTCGACGAGGCGGACGAGATGCTCGACATGGGCTTTCGCGAGGACTTGGAAGAGATACTCGATGCGACGCCGCAGACCCGGCGCACGCTCCTCTTCTCGGCGACGATGCCGAAGCCGATCGTGGCGCTGGCCAGGCGCTACCAGAAGGACGCGCTGCGCATCTCCACCGTTGGCGAGGAGCGCGGCCATGGCGACATCGCATACCAGGCGATGACGGTGGCGCCGGCCGATATCGAGCATGCCGTTGTCAACACGCTGCGGCTCCACGAGGCGGAGAGCGCGCTCCTGTTCTGCGCCACGCGGGAGAACGTCCGCCGGCTGCACAGTTCGCTGACCGAGCGGGGGTTCAGCGCGGTGGCCCTGTCGGGCGAGCACAGCCAGAACGAGCGCAACCAGGCGCTGCAGGCG
>JAXDOV010000002.1:0-17518 GCA_034668705.1 Sphingomonadales bacterium | reverse complement strand
ATCGAAATGGGTGCTGGAGGATTCGGCGGCCGAGCGGTAGCGGAAGATGTCCGCGCCGGCGCCGCCGTCGAGCATGTCGGCGCCCCTGCCGCCGACGAGGATGTCGTTGCCGAGGCTGCCGGTGATGTGGTCATTGCCGGCACCGCCGAAGACGCGGAAGCTGCCGTCGCGCTCGGCCGAGCCGTTGAACGTCAAGGTCTCGGTCGAACGCAAAGCCGCCGCGTCCACCGTCATCTGCTGTCCCGCGACGACGTTGCCGTCGTTCATGGTGAGGTCGTAATTGTTGTTGTTGCCGAGCGGTCCGAACCGCGTATCCAAAGCGGATACCATGCCGATATTCTCGATGCCGACCAGCTGGGTGGCGCCGAAGACGATCGTGTAGCTGCCGCGAAGGCCGAGCTGGTCGGTGCCGCCCGGGCCGCCGTCGACATGGTCGGAGGCGCCGAACTGGCCGCCCTCGCCGAAATAGAAGGCGTCGTTGCCAAGGCCGCCGGTCAGATTGTCGGTGCCGCCGCCGCCATAGATGAAGAAGCTGCCGTCGCGCTCGGCCGAGCCGTCGAAGGTGAAGTCCTCCCCCGCGCGCAGCCGGTTGGCGTCGACGATGAACTGCACGCCGGCAGCGACGTTCGCGTCCACCATGGTGACGTTGTAGTCGTAGGAATTGGTGCCGGGGTCGCCGAAGCGGGTGTCGCTGCCCGGCAGGATCGCCAGCGACTCGGTGTTGATAACGCCGGCGCCCAGCGTCAGCGGCGCCGTCCAGTAATCGCCCTGGATCGCGATCTGATCCCTGCCGGTGCCGCCGTCGACCTTGTCGGCCGAATTGAACGCCGCGCCGAACAGGAAGGTGTCGCTGCCGTCGCCGCCCGCCGCATCGTCGTCTCCGCCCTGCTGGAGGCGCAGGAAGTCGTTGCCGCCGCCGGCCGCGAAGACATCGTTTCCGGGAGTGCCGGCGAAATTGTCCGCACCGTCGCTCCCGTTGATCACGGGCGGTGCCCGGAAGCCGTCTATATTATAGGCGGTGAGGCTGCCCGCATTGACGTTCACGAAGCGAACGAACTCCCGGACGGCGCCCGGACCGGAACCGTCGAGATCGATCCAGAGCACGGCGTCCGCGCCCTGCTGGGTAAGGCGAAGATAGCCGGCGTCGAACGGGTTGGCCGCGGGATTCCATCCCGAGAGGACCGAGGTCAGATAGTCCCGGATAAAGAGGACGTCGGTGCTCGGACCCAATTCGCCAGGCGCAAAGTCCGTGACGACGATGTGCGTGTCGCGCAGCGGCCCGCTCGCGGCGGGATGATAGAGGTTGCCGCCGAGATAGAGCTGATCGTAGCCCGCGCCGAGGGTCACCGTGTAGAGGCCGGTCGAGAAATCGATCTGGACATCGTCATTGCCCGCGCCGGCGTCGACCGTCATGACCCCGTTGGCGCGGACGATGATATCGTCATTGCCGTCGCCTCCGAAGAAGCCGGCGTGATCGACCGCGTAGGAATTGCTGAAGAAGAACAGGAGGTCGTTGCCGGCGCCCCCGTCGAGCAGCACCGACGACACCAAGGATCTGTCGTTGCGGACGATCGTCAGGCTGTCATTGCCGTCCTCGCCATAGAGCCGGTCATTGCCGCCGCTCCAGTCGCTCAGGGTGTCGCTCGCGCCTCCGCCGAGCAGCAGATCGTCGCCATATTGGCCGTCGAGCAGGTCGCGATCGGCGCCCCCTTCGATCCGGTCGTTGCCGGCGCCGCCATGGACCTCGTCGAAACCGGCCTGCGCCTGGATCAGATCGTCGCCATAAGTGCCCCAAAGCACGTCGTTGCCGGGCGTGCCGAGGATGGTGCTCCCGCCCGGCGAGGAGCCGTCGGCATAATAGCCGCCAAGATTGTAGGCGGTGAAGCTCGCCGCGTCACTGTTCTGGAAGCGGACGAGGTCGACGAGCCCATTGGGGCCGCCGGGTCCGTCCGCGTCGATCTGCAGGACGGCATCGGCGCCAGACTGGACCAGCTTGAGGTGCCCGGAGGCGAAGGCGTTGCCGGCCGGGTTCCATCCCTGCAGGACCGAGACGAGGTAGGAGACGAGCTCCAGCCGGTCGCCCGAATTCCCGGTCTGGAAATCGGTGACGGTGATGCTGCCGCCGGCGGTGTCGTAGCCGACATTGGCCGAGAGGTAGATGAGGTCGGTGCCGGTGCCGAGCGTTATAATGGTCCGGGCGCCGAGGAAATTGAGGCCGATCCGGTCATTGCCGGCGCCGCCATCGATCGTGACCGCGCCGCCGCGGAAGAGGGAGATATCGTCGTCCCCGTCGCCGCCCGCCATGGTCACAGCGTCGACATAGCGGGAACCATAGAAGGTCAGGACATCGGCGCCGACGCCGCCGTCCAGCAGCACGACGCTCGGTGCCTGATCGTCATAGCGGTAGACCGCGACGCCGTCGTCGCCCTCGCCACCATAAAGCCGATCGTTGCCGCCCGCCGAATCGGTGATCCCGTCCCAGCCGGCGCCGCCTCGGACGACGTTGTCGAGGGCATTGCCGTACAGCCCCTGGCCGGTGTCGAGGGTGCCGGTCAGGTTCTCGACATTGGCGCCCAGCGTATAGCTAGAAAGCGTCGTGCGGACCTCGTCAATTCCCCCGCCCGCATTCTCCGTCACCACGTCGCCCGCATTGTCGACATAATAGACGTCGTCGCCGGCTTCGCCCCACATCTGATCGGCGCCGGTGCCGCCGTCGATGACGTCGTTTCCGCTGCCGGCCAGCACATAATCCGCGCCCCCGCCAGCGGCGATCACGTCGTTTCCGTCCGCGGTTCCGATATTGTCGCTGAACGCCCCGCCGGTGATGGCAAAGGCCTCGATCGACCAATACGAGACGCGGTGGCCCTGGCCATCCCCGATCGACCCCGAATAGCCGCCATTGTAGCTGGCACCTGGGCTGCCGGTGAAGATGCGGTCGGTCGCGCCGGAGTAGTCGACGACCAGAATATCGTTGCCGATGCCGCCATCGACCGTGTCCGAGCCGTTGACGACCGTGATCCTGTCGTTGCCGCCACCGGCGTAGATGCTCTCGTCGCGGGCGAGGGCGCCGGTGACGATCGTGTCGTCGCCGGATCCCGTCCACAGCCGGCCAAAATACTCGAACCCGGTGAAGCTTCCGATCGGTCCGGAATAGCCGCCGGTCTGGAGGTTCCAGACGATCGACCCGCTGGCGAGGCCCAGATCGGCGGTGATGCCGTCGATGCCGGGCCCGCCATCGGCCGTGTCGTTGCCCGCGTTGACGTTGACGAAGTCGTCGCCGCCGCCGAGCGACACCCGGTCGTCGCCGCTGCCGGTGGAGAACCGGTCGTTCTGGGCGCCGGTCGTGATCTCGATATTCTCGATCCCGGAGAAGAAGAGGCTGCGACCCAGACCGTCCTGATAGTCGCCCGAGATGCCGATCGAGCTGAAGCCCGACACGTCGTTGAACGAGGCGACGGACCCGGCGGTGGCCGAATAATCGACCACCAGGGTATCGGTGCCGTTGCCCCCATTCACGAAATCGAAGCCCGAGGAAACCGCGATGCGATCGTCGCCGTCGCCGCCGTTGACCGTGTCGTTGCCGGGGCCGCCGTCCAGCCGGTCGTTGCCGATGCCGCCGGTGACGATATTGTCGAGCTCGTTGCCGGTCAGGCTTTGGCCGGTGGCGGACAGGCCGGTCAGAAGCTCGACATTGGTCGGAAGTACATAGATGGGGAGGCTGGTCCGGATCTCGTCCCGGCCGCCGCCGGCATTTTCCGTCACCACGTCGCCCGCATTGTCGACATAATAGACGTCGTCGCCGCCGCCGCCGGCCATGCTGTCGGCGCCGGCGCTCGCCGCGAAGATGTCGGCCTGGCCGGTGCCGGTCAGGACGTCGTCGCCGGCGCTGCCCTCGATGATGTGGGGCGTCGAGTAGAGGCCGTGGATGGTCACGGTGACCGTCGCGGCGGCGCCGTCGGCGAGGGTGTAGGTGAAGCTGTCGGTCGCCTGCTGGTTCGACCCGCCGGTGCCCCAGGCCGCGAGCCCGTTAAAGGCGCCGTTCGGAAGGTAGAGATACGACCCGTCGGAGCCGAGCATCAGCCGCGCGCCCGAAGCCAGCGTGATCAAATTGCCGACGCCCGCGGCGGAGCCGTTGACCGCGACCACCTGCAGCACGCCGTCCGGGGGCGCCGTATCGGCGCCGGAGCCGTTGTCGGCGAAGACGTTGCCGGATACCGCACTTTGCTCGTCAGTGAGGAATGCGTCGCTCCGGGCGATAAACGGCTCCGGCGAGAAGATGCGCGCGCTGACCGTCGAGGTGTTGCCCGGGGTCGCGCCGCCATAATCGCCGAAGCCGATGACGAAGCCGCCCCAGGGCAGGGTCGCGGCTGCGGGGTCCCGCTGGTCGTCCGTGGTGAGCACGTTCACCAGAAACTCGCCGCCCATCCTGGCGCCCGCGGCATCGAAAATCTGCGCCTTGATCGACGCGCCGCTGCCGTCGCCGGCGGCGGCGCTGCCGTCCATCCAGCTGATTGCGAAGCCGCCGCCGTGCAGCGCCGTCACATTGCTCGCGGTCTGATCGCCCGACATCTGACTGTTGACGAGGAACTCGCCGCCGATCTTGGCGCCGGCGGCGTCGAACCGCTGGCCCTTGATGCCGAATCCGCTCGTGTCGATACTGCCGCCGCTCTCGCTCCAGGTGAAGACGAAGCCGCCGTCGAGCAGGACCGCGACATGCGGATCGTAAAGATAGCCGCCGGTGGCGGTGCTGACTTGAAAGGAAGCGCCGATCCGGTTGCCGGCATCGTCGAAGCGCTGGGCGAACACCGCCCTGCCGCCGGAGCTTGCGGCCAGGCTGCTCGAATCGAGCCAGGTGACGACGAAGCCGCCGCCCGGGACCGCGGCGATCTTCGGTTCTCCCTGCCCGAACGCGACCGTGGACGGCACCGCGAACTCGCCGCCGATCTTATGGCCGGCAGCGTCGAACATCTGCGCCATGACGCCGCCGGCACGGCCGGGGCGGTCACCGTACATATCCCAGAAGGTGACGACGAAACCGCCCGAGGCGAGCGCGGCGACCGAGGGGCCGAGCTGCTGCCCCGCCGTGATGCTGTTGACCGCGATCTTGCCGCCGATCGTGGTTCCGGCGGCGTCGAAACGCTGCGCCCAGACATTGTCGCCGGGCTCCTCGGATGCTGCGGGGCTCCCTGCCGGAGCCGGGGTGAAGTCGGTGAAGGAGACGACGAACCCGCCGCCGGCGAGGCCGGTGACGGAAAACCGGTGCAAATTCCCGTCGAGGGCGGTGGGGATCTGGAACTCGCTTCCGACCTTGTCGCCCAAGGCGGAAAAGATCTGGCCCCTCAGCGGATAGCCGCCATTGCCCGCATCGGCGTAACGCGAGTCCCAGTAGAGCAGGACGAAGCCGCCCGACGGGAGCGGGGCGATGGCCGGATAACCCGGTCCCCAGGCGGCGGCATTCGGCGCGAACGGATCGCCCGCGGTCCAGCTCTCGCCGGAAACCGTTGCTACCACGACCGAATTCCCCGCCACGTTGATTCCCCACCGATTCCTGCAAGATTACAAAGTGTTAATCATTTGCGCAAGCCTCCAAGTGACGGCTTCGTGTCCGCGCTCGCGCGCGGCGGGGCCTGGCAGAGCCCGCAGGGCGTCCTTGCGCGCGATGCCGCGTCGTCCCGCGCAAGTCGCGGAACCTAAAAGGGAATCGGCCCCGCCGCGGCCCTTCCCTTTCGCTCCGAATCGAGTCATTCTGCGCGGGTTCGATCTGCCAAGGAGCTTGGTCATGATTGTAATTGCCCTCGCCATGACGATGGCGGCCTCGCCGGTCGCCCCGTCCCAGGAACGCAAGGCCTTCGGCACCTGCCTGTCGAAGTTCGTCCACGACAAGCTGGAGGCGAAAATGGACGCCGTCGCCTTCAGGGCCGCGGCGAAGGCCGCCTGCGCCGTGCAGGAAGCCGCTTTCCGCAACGCCTGGATCAGCTACGACGTCGCGATGAAGTCGAGCCGGTCGGAGGCGGCGGAGAATGCCGCGGCCCAGGTCGACGACTATTTCCAGAACTCGACCGACACCTATGTGAGCAGCACGACTCCGGCGGGCGGACATCATTCGCCGGCGGCGAACCCGGTGACTCCGGCGAGCAGCACGACTCCGCCCAAGCCCTAGCCGGCTGATCCCGCCGGTCCCGTCGCGGGGCCCGGACTTGAACCCAAGGCTGCGCGCCCATAGGGGCGGGCACATGGCCCTGCCCCGAAAGAAACTCATGCGCTTCAAGCCCTTCGCCGCTATTCCGCTCGCCATCCTCCTCGCCGCCGCGGCGCCGGCCGGCACCGCCGGCAGCGGCGGCGCCGAGCCGGCTTTCTCCGCCGACCGCTTCCGCGCCCATGTCACCTTCCTCGCCGACGACCGGCTCGAGGGCCGCGACACCGGCTCGCGCGGCCACGAGATCGCGGCCGCTTATGTCGCCAGCCAGTTCGTCGGCCTCGGCCTGAAGCCGGGCGGCGAGAATGGCGGCTGGTTCCAGCAGGTGCCGTTCCGCTCCGCCTCGCTCGCCGGGCCGGTCAGCCTCGCCATCGCCGGCCCCGACGGCAGCCGCAGCTTCGAGAACGGCGTCGATGCGATCGTCGGCCCGAGCCTCGCCGAGGAGCGGCAGGAGATCGACGCGCCCGCCGTCTTCGCCGGCTACGGCATCGACGCGCCCGGCCAGGGGATCGACGATTACAAGGGCCTGGACGTGCGCGGGAAGTTCGTCGCCATCCTCGCCGGCGTACCGGAGGGGCTGCCGAGCGAGATCGCCGCCCATCTCGGCGACGACAAGGGCGCCGCCGCCGCCCGCCACGGCGCGATCGGCCTGATCACCGTCTATACCAGCCAATATGCCCGGGCGCGGCCGTTCGCGTCCCGCGCCGGCGGCGTCCGCCGTTCGGTGCTCGGCTGGGTCGGCAAGGACGGCACGGCCGGCGAGGACGCGCCCGGCCTGCGCGCCGGCTTCCTCCTCGGCGACGCGGCCGCGACCGCGCTCTTCGCCGGCGCCCCGCGCAGCTATGCCGAGATCCGCGCCGAGGCGGAGCGGCCGAAAGCCCATCCAATCGGCTTCCCGCTCGCCACCAAAGTCCACCTCCAGCGCAGCTCGGCCTGGACGAGCCTCGCCAGCCCCGAGGTGATCGGCCTGCTCCCCGGCAGCGATCCGGCGCTGCGCGACGAAGTCGTGATCCTGATGGGCCATCTCGACCATCTCGGCATGCGGCGCAACACGAAGCCAGGCGAGGATGCGATCTACAACGGCGCGCTCGACAATGCCGCCGGCGTGGCCACCATGATCGAGGCGGCGCGCGCCTTCGCCGAAGCAAGCGCCGGAGCGGGGGGCCGGCCGCGCCGCTCGATCCTGTTCATCGCCAATACCGGCGAGGAGAAGGGCCTGCTCGGCGCCGATTATTTCGCCCATTATCCGACGGTGCCGGTCGGCAGGATCGCGGCGGTGGTCGATCTCGACATGCCGCTGCTGCTCTACCATTTCACCGACGTCATCGCCTTCGGCGCCGGCCATTCGCAGGTCGCCGAGACGGTCGCCCGCGCCGCAGGCGAGATGGGCGTCGCGCTCTCGCCGGATCCGATGCCGCAGGAGAATATCTTCGTCCGCTCCGACCATTATCAGTTCGTCAAGCAGGGGGTGCCGGCGATCATGCTCGCCACCGGCTACGCCAATGGCGGCGCGCAGAAGTGGAAGGCCTTCCTCGCCGGCGCCTATCACCGGGTGAACGACGATCTCAGCCAGCCGATCGACTGGGAATCGGGCGCCCGCTTCGCCAGGCTCAACTACCTGATCAGCCGCGACCTCGCCAATGCCGACCGCCGGCCGCTCTGGTACAAGGACGATTATTTCGCCGATTTGTTCGCCCCGGCGGCGCCCCGAGCCGTGCGGCCGGCGGCGTCGGCGGGCGGGGCGGGGCGCTAGAAGTCGGTTCGACTGAATTGAACGGCGTCAGGAGCGCCCCTGCTCCCGGTCTGTCGTGCCCTGCTCCGATTGTTGCCCGGCGAAGGTAGGGGCCGGAAGGGAGCTGGACCCCGGCTTTCGCCGGGGAACAGTATGCAAGCGGTTCAATTCGAACGAAGCGGCTCTAGCCTTTCCCTTCCGTCAGCGCCCGCAGCCGCGCCCCGACCGCTTCGATCGGATGGGCGGCGGCGCGGGCGCGGGAGGCCTTGAGACGGGGATAGCCGGCGCGGGCATCCTCGAGCAGCTCCTGGACGAAGGCGCCCGAGCGCACCTCGCGCAGGATCCGCCGCATCTCGGTGCGCGTATCCTGGTCGACGATGCGGCTGCCGCCCTTCAGCGCGCCGAACTCGGCGGTGTTCGAGATCGCCTCGCGCATCCCGGCGATACCGCGCTCGTAGATGAGATCGGCCAGCAGCTTCACCTCGGCAAGGCATTCGAAATAAGCGATTTCCGGCGAGAAGCCGGCGTCCACGAGCGTCTCGAAACCGGCATGGATCAGCTCGGGTATAGCCCCCCACAACACCGCCTGCTCGTTGAACAGATCGGCCTCGGCCTCTTCGGCGAAGCTGGTCGGGAGGATGCCGACCCGGCCGCTGCCGATCGCCGAGGCATAGGACAGAGCGAGCGCCTGCGCTTCGCCGCTCGCATCCTGGGCGACGGCGAAGAGGGCGATCAGGCCGGAGCCGGCGAGATAGTCGCGGCGGAGCGCCGTCCCCGGTCCCTTGGGCGCGACCAGCAGCACGTCGAGGTCGCGCCGCGGCAGGATCAGGCCGAAGCGGATGCTGAGGCCGTGGCCGAAGACGAGCGCCGCGCCGTCGCGCAGGTTCGGCGCCACCTCCTCGGCATAGATGCGGCCGTGATCCTCGTCGGCGGCGAGCAGCACTGCGACGTCGGCGGCGCGGCAGGCCTCCGCTGCCGTCATGACGTCGAAGCCGTCCGCCGCCGCCCGGGTGCGGCTCGCCGAGCTTTCGGGCAAGGCGATGGTCACCGCGACGCCGCTGTCCCGCAGGTTCAGCGCCTGCGCCCGGCCCTGATTGCCGTAGCCGATCACCGCCACCTTGCGGCCGCGGATCAGGCCGGGATCGGCATCCTCATCGCGAAAGACCTGCATCGAGCCGGGCTAGGGCAATCTCCTCGCCCCCGCAATCGAGCGGCTCGGCGAGGCGCGGCCAGTCGGCGGGAGGCTGGCGCGAGAACCAGGTATATTGGCGCTTGGCGTAACGGCGGGTCGCCGTCCGGCCCGCCGCCAGCGCCTGCTCGCGGCCGGTCTCGCCGCGGATGAAGGCGGCGATCTCGCGCACACCGATCGCCCGCATCACCGGCAGCGCCGGATCCAGCCCTCGCGCGAGCAGCGAAGAAACCTCGTCAATCCCTTCAGGTGAAAACATTTTCTCGAATCGTGCATCGCAGCGCGCGTAGAGCCAGTCGCGCGGCGGCAGCAGGATGAGGGGGCGGAGCGCGATGGTGCCGCCGATGCCGCCGGCGCGCCCCTGCTGCCACGCGGCGAGCGGCCGGCCGGTCGAGCGGACGACTTCGAGCGCCCGGGCCACCCGCGCCGTGTCGCCCGGCCCCAGCCGCGCCGCCGCCGCGCCATCCTCCTTCGCCAGCGCTTCATGCGCCTCGGCGACCGGGAGCGCCCGCACCGCGGCGCGGATCCCGGGATCGATCTCCGGCACCGGCGCGATGCCGTCGATCAGGGTGCGGAGGTAGAGGCCGGTGCCGCCGGCGAGGATCGGCAGCCGGCCCTCCTCCTGCGCCTCGGCGATCGCGGCGCGGGCGCCGGCGGCCCAGTCCGCCGCGGAAAAGGGAAGGGCGCCGTCGCGCATGCCGTAGAGCCGGTGCGGCGCGCGCTTCTCCTCCTCCGGCGTCGGCCGGGCGGTGACGATGCGCAGGTCGCGATAGACCTGGGCGCTGTCGGCGTTGACGATGATGCCGCCGGTCCGTTCGGCCAGCCTCAATGCCAGCGCCGACTTGCCGCTGGCGGTCGGCCCCGCGATAAGCGCCAGCGGCGGCAAGGAAGAGTGACCCTTCATGTTCATCGCGACCCTGATAGCAGCCGATCGGCTGTCGAGCGGCGAAATTTCCGCCGCCGAGGACGCCTTGCGCGCGGCGGGCGTCCACGCCTTCGGCCGCTCCTGGATCGAGGAGGACAAGGCCTGCGACCTGCTCTTCTCGATGCTCACCGGCGCCGCGCGGCGCGCGCTGGAGGGCCTGCTGCCCGGCGTCGACGTCGTCGTCCAGGGCGAGGCGGGGCGGCGCAGGCGCCTGCTCGTCGCCGACATGGATTCGACGATGATCACCGTCGAATGCATCGACGAGCTCGCCGATTATGCCGGGCTCAAGGCCGAGGTCGCCGCCGTCACCGAGCGGGCGATGCGCGGCGAGCTCGCCTTCGAGGAGGCGCTGCGGGCGCGGGTGGCTCTGCTCAAGGACCTCGACGAGGCGGCAATCGACCGCTGCCGGGCGGAGCGCGTCCGCCTCACCCCCGGCGCCCGCGCGCTGGTCCGGACGATGAGGCGGGAAGGGGCTTATACGGTGCTGGTCTCGGGCGGCTTCACCCGCTTTGCCGAGCCGGTCGGCGCCGAGATCGGCTTCGACCGGGTGATCGCCAACCGGCTCGACAGCGCCGATGGCCGCCTGTCCGGCACGGTCGGGGAGCCGATCGTCGGCGCGGAGACGAAGAAGAGGGCGCTGCTCGACGCGGCGGCGGAGCGGGGGCTTGAAACCGGCGCCGCGCTCGCGGTCGGCGACGGCGCCAACGACATCCCGATGCTGGAGGCGGCCGGGCTCGGCATCGCCTATCACGCCAAGCCGGTCGCCGCCGCCGCCGCCGCCGCGCGGATCGAGCATAACGATCTGACCGCTTTGCTCTATGCGCAGGGCTATGCGCGCAGCGCGTGGGAGGCCGATTAGTCTCGGTTCAGGCCGGCTTGCTCATGTCGGCGGCGATCGCGGCGAGGGCGAAGGCGACCGATTGCTCGGTGCAGACGAAGCGCAGGCGGACGCCGTCGCGGCAGACCGCCTCGACCGCGCCCTCGATCGCGCCGGCTTCGGGATGATGGAGCTCGACCCGGCTGCCGAGCGCGGGCCGGAGGTTGGTCTCGAGGAAGGCGGAGGTGGCGGAGATGGTGCGGAGCGCGGCGGGCGCCGGGGCGCCGGCGATGAGCACGCACATCCGGCGCCTGCGCCAGGGCGACGCCATCCGCGTCCTGCTGCTTATCTTCGCCGTCGCACCCATGTGAAATTCCCGTCGCGACCATGTCAGTCGCGGCGACGCTAACGGACGCGGGGAAAAATTCGGTTAAGGCGCCACCGGAAAGCAGGCCGATCCGGCAGCCCTGACGGCGGCGCAGACCCGGTCGGCCGCGGCGCGGCTGGCCAGCGGCCCCGCCTGCAGGCGGGTCATCGCGCCGGCGGCGCCGAAGCTCGGCTGCAGGCCGCCAAGCCCCCCGGCCTTGCCGCGGAGGCCGTCCCAGGCGCGGTGGGCGCCGGCAGGCGAGGAAAAGGCGCCGAGCTGGACCCGCCAGCCGCCGCCTGCCGTCGCGACCGGCGCCGATGCGGCCGGCGGCGGCGCGTGGTGGACGGCGACGGAGGGCGGCGGCCCGCGATGGACGGTCACCGCCGGCGGCGCCTCGGCGCGGGGCGGCGGCACCGGCCGTGCGTCCGCCACCCGGACCGGCCGGGAAGCGGGCAGGGTGGAGGTGATCGCATTGTCGGGCGACAGCATGGTGCGCGGGCCCGGCTGCCCGGCGATGCGGACCGGACGGCCGCCTGCGGAGCGTTCGATCTGCTGGGCGAGCACCAGGCCCTGCCGGCGCTGCGCTTCGGGGACATATTGATCCATCGACTGGAGATTGGCCGCGGCGGGCGGGAAGCCCTGCGCCGCCGCCCGGCTCATCAGGGCATAAGCGCGCGGCCAGTCCTTGCCGGCGACGTCGCCGTTGAACAAGGCGGTGCCGAGCACATATTCGGCGCGCGGATCGTCCGCATCGGCGGCCATCTTCAGCCACGGGATCGCCCGCTGCTTGTCGCCGTTCTGGAAGAGGATGAGGCCGAGATTGGCCGCGGCCTGCGGATGGCCCTGCTGCGCCGCTTTCTCATACCAGGTCTGGGCGATGCGCAGGTCGGCGGGAACGCCGCGGCCCATCTTATAGGCCTGGCCGAGATTATATTGGGCGTCGGAATCGCCGCGGTCGGCGAGCGGCCGCCATTCGGCGACGGCGGCGGCGAAATCGCCGCGCTGCCAGGCGTCGACGCCCGTCTTGACGTCAGCCTGCGCCGCGCTTGCCGTCAAGGCGAATGCCGCCACGGCCGAAGCGGCCACCAGATAGGAACCAAGAAAGCGCATATGACCTCTCCGACAGACCGGCCCGAACGCAAGCCCGAACGCAGGCGCCCTAGCGAATAATCGTTAAACCGCTCTTAGCATAACATCCCTTGCCGCAAGGCGAATTTCCGCGTTTTCCGGCGATCGCCGCCGCATCCGTTAACCAAAATTTAGCCAGTTCCGGCGCAAACCCGGTTCGAACGAGGGCGCAGCCGAGGGGATATCATGCGCGTTTTGGCATTGTCGTCACAGAAGGGGGGCTCGGGCAAGACCACCTTGTCCGGTCATCTCGCCGTCCAGGCGCAACGAGCCGGCGCGGGACCCGTCTGCCTGATCGATATCGATCCGCAGGGCTCGCTCGCCGATTGGTGGAACGAGCGCGAGGCGGAAATGCCCGCTTTCGCCCAGACCACGGTCGCGCGGCTCGCCGCCGACCTCGAGATCCTGCGCCAGCAGGGCTTCAAGCTGGCGGTGATCGACACGCCGCCCGCCATCACCATGGCGATCCAGAGCGTCATCCAGGTCGCCGAACTGGTGCTCATCCCGACCCGACCGAGCCCGCACGATCTGCGCGCAGTCGGCGCCACCGTCGATCTGTGCGAGCGCGCCGGCAAGCCCCTCATCTTCGTCGTCAACGCGGCGACGCCCAAGGCCAAGATCACCTACGAAGCCGCGGTCGCGCTCTCGCAGCACGGCACCGTCGCTCCGGTCACCCTCCACCACCGCACCGATTACGCCGCCTCGATGATCGACGGGCGCACGGTGATGGAGATCGACCCCAATGGCCGCTCGGCCAAGGAAGTGGTCGAGCTCTGGGAGTATATTGCCGACCGCCTCGAGAAGAATTTCCGCCGCACGGTCTTTTCGGCGCCCGGCGTCGGCTATTCCGCCCAATCCGTCATGTCACGCCCCGCCGCCGGCTTCGGCCGCCGCGTGGTCGGCCAGTAAGCGGAGGCAGTGATGGCGGACAGCAAACCTTACGCGTCTCTTTCCTCCGGTCTCCTCGCCCGCAAGGGCGGGGCCAAGCCGGCGATGCGGCCCCAGGGCTTCAACACCTTCGGCGGCAATTTCGACGATCTCGGCTGGAACGACATGGGCCATGTCGAGGAGGAGGCTCCTCACCACGTGCCGTCGCCGGTCGGCCTGACCCCGGCGCCGCGCAGCCACCTGCACGTCGCGCCGGTGGAGGAGCAGGCGCCTCACGAGGAAGCGCCGATCGAGGAGGCGCCTTTGGAAGAGGCCTCCTTCGAAGCAGGGTCTTTCGACGAGGCGCCTGACGAGGAGCCGTCATACGAAGCAGAGGCGTTCGACGAGGCGCCTGACGAGGAGCCGACATTCGAAGAGGCGCCGTTCGAGGAGCCCGCTCCCGTCGCGCCGCCCGCGGCCCGCCGCCCGATCGCGCCGCCGCCCATCGTCGAGCAGCAGCGTGCGCTCCGCGAGAGCTTCGCCGAGGCCGAAGTGGTGTCGCTGCCGCGCCGCCGCGCCGCCCCGGCAAACGTGAAGCCGAAGGCGGCCTTCACCCTCCGCCTCGATCCGGACCGGCATTTGAAGCTGCGCCTCGCTTCGGCGCTGACCCGCCTCTCCGCCCAGCAGCTGGTCACCGGCGCGCTGGACGATTTCCTGAACTCGCTCCCCGAGCTCGATGCGCTGGCCGATCGTCTGCCGGCCGAGGCGGGGCAGCGCAGAAGCTGAACGGAGTGAAGAGCATGACGCGAAGCATCGGCATCAAGTTCGCAGTCTCGGCGCTGGCGATCGGCGTCACCATGGTGGCGTACAAGCCCGCCGCCGAGGCCATGCGTCCGTCTTCCGCCTCCGCCGACCCGGCCAGGGCCGCCAAGCAGGCCGCCGACGCCTCGACCCGGGCGCGGGCCGAAGCGGCCAAGGGCAATCTCGGCGGCGCGCTCTCCTTCGCCGAGCAGGCGGTGGCGGCGAGCCCGCGCGACGTCGCCTATCGCATGCTGCTCGCCGACCTCTATCTGAAGAACGGCCGCTTCCAATCGGCCGCGACCACCTTCGGCGACATCCTCATTCTCGATCCGGCCAACCAGCGCGCGACCTTGAGCCTGGCCCTGTGCGACATCGCCGGGGGGCGTAACGACGCCGCCATCGCTTTGCTCGATGCGCTCGCCCAAGTCGCGCCGCCGGCCGATACCGGTCTCGCTTATGCGCTGGCCGGCCAGCCGCAGCGCGCCATCGCCTTGCTCGAGCCCGCCGCCCGCGCCGCCGGCGCGTCCGGCCGCATCCGCCAGAATCTCGCTTTCGCTTATGCGATGGCGGGCGATTGGCAGAAGGCGCGGGTGATTGCCGCCCAGGACGTCTCGCCGGGCGATCTGAGCGCACGCCTCGCCCATTGGGCGTCGCTCGCCCAGCCGTCGACCCCGGCCGACAAGGTCGCCGGACTGCTTGGCGTCCGCCCGGGCGCCGATGCCGGCCAGCCGGAGCGGCTCGCGCTCGCCCCGGCGCCGTCGGCCGCTGCTTTCGCCGCCGCCGATCCGGCTCCCGCCCCGCAGCCCGCGCCGGCTCAGGACGCCGCGACCGCGCCGATCCAGCAGGCGGAAGTCGCGCCCGCGCCGCAGGCCGTTGCGGAAGCGCCCGTCGCGGTGGCTTCGGCTTCGTCCGATACGCCGTCCTGGACCGCCGCCGTTCGCCAGGCCGAGGATCCGAAGCCGCAATCCCGTCCCCAGGAAGTGACGCGGCCGCTTTACGCGGGCGTCGTCCAGCCGCTGGTGACGGCGCAGCCGGCGGTGCTTCGCTCGGGCCGCACCCTCCGCCTTCGTCCCGCCGGCTTCGAGCTGCCGCGCGCAACGCCCGGCCGGAGCCCCGGCGCCGCCACCGGCCATTTCGCCGTCCAGCTCGGCGCCTTCAGCTCGGCCAATGGCGTCGAGCGCGCCTGGGCGCAGGTCCTCAAGCGCTACGGTTTCGCCCAGCTGACGCCGCTCAGCACGACGATCACCATCCCCGGCAAGGGCATGCTCCACCGCCTGTCGGTGGCCGGCTTCGATGGTCGCGCCGAGGCCGACCGCACCTGCCGCTCGGTCCGGGCGAAAGGCGGCGTCTGCTTCGTCCGCGCCGTCGCCGGCGACGCGCCGACCCAATGGGCCTCCCGCTACGCGAGCGCGCGCCGGGGCTGAGCCCCCTCGTTCGACGTCATGCCGGACCTGATCCGGCATCCACCTTCTTTTTGAAGGCGGTCACGCTGAAAGATGCACCCCGGATCGAGTCCGGTGTGACAATTCCAGCTAACGCCGGTCCCGCGTCAGGAGGTCGAGCACCGCCATCCTGACCGCGACGCCGGTCTCCACCTGCTCGAGGATCGCCGAACGCTCGGGATCGTCGGCGAGCTCGCCGTCGATTTCGACGCCGCGGTTCATCGGCCCCGGATGCATGACGATCGCATCGGGCGCGGCGGCGCGGTCCAGCCGGGCGCGGGTCAGGCCGTAACGGGCGTGGAAATCCCGCAGCGAGCCCGAGACGCTCTCCTCCATCCGCTCGCGCTGGATGCGCAGCATCATCACCACGTCGGCGCCTCTTATCCCCTCGTCGAGATCGGTGAAGGCGGGAATGCCGCCGGTATCGTCCGGCAGCAGGGCGGCCGGACCGACCACCCGCAGCGCCGCGCCGAGCTTCGGCAGCAGCCGCATGTTCGAACCGGCGACGCGGCTGTGGCGGATGTCGCCGCAGATCGCGACCTTCAGCCCCTCGATCCGCCCCTTGCGCCGCCGCATGGTGAGCGCGTCGAGCAGGGCTTGGGTGGGGTGCTCGCCGGTGCCGTCGCCGGCGTTGATCACCGGGCAGCCGACCGCCTCGGCCACCTGGTGCGGCGCGCCGGTCTCGGAATGGCGGATGACCAGGACGTCGGGGCGCATCGCGTCGAGGGTGAGGGCGGTGTCGATCAGGCTTTCGCCTTTCTGGACGCTCGAGCCGATGGCGTGGAAATTGGCGACCTGCGCGCCCAGCCGCTTGCCCGCCACTTCGAACGAGAAAAGCGTGCGGGTCGAATTCTCGAAGAAGACGTTGAACTGGGTCAGCCCGGCCAGCCTCTGATCCTGCTTGCGGCGGCCGCGGCCGAAGGCGATCCACGGCTCCGCCTCGTCGAGGATCTGGAGGATGTCGTCGCGCGACAGCTGCTCGATCCCGAGCAGGTGGCGATGGGGGAAGGGGCGCGGCATCGACCCGGGGCTCTAGCCAGCACCCGGCCGCCACTCAACCCATGGTCAGCGCGTCGAGCGCGCCCTGGAGGATGTAGGCGGCGGCCATCTTGTCGACCAGCTCGGCGCGGCGGGCGCGGCTGGCATCGGCCTCGATCAGGGTGCGGGTCACCGCCTGGGTCGACCAGCGCTCGTCCCAGAGCAGCAGGGGCCGGCCCAGCGGGGCGAGATTGCGGGCGAAGGCGCGGACCGACTGCGTGCGCGGCGAATCGCTGCCGTCGAGGTTGAGCGGCAGGCCGAGGACCAGGCCGGCGACCGTCTGCGCTTCGGCCAGCAATCGCAACTTCTCCAGATCCGCCGAGAATTTCCCGCGGCGGATCAATTCGGCCGGAGTCGCGATCGTCCAGCCGGAATCGCAAAAGGCGAGGCCGATCGTCCTGGTGCCGACGTCGAGCCCCATCAGCCGCCCGCCTTGCGGCAGCGCATCGCGATATTCCGGAGCGCTGGTCGTGATCATTTCGCCGCCTCGAAGGCGGCGAGGCGGGCGGCGGCGTCGCGGCGGACGTTCAGCCAGAACAAGGCGTAATCGTAGACATGGTAATTGTTGCCGGGCAGCACATAGGGGCCGAGCGCCGGCGGATCCGCGACCAGCAGGAAGCCGCGGACGTCGCAGCGGGCCGGAACGCCCGGCTTCCGCAGCTGCCCCTCGGTCAGCGTCTCGTTGGGGATCAGCGTGCCGAGATTGGCGGCGGCGGGCGCCGCGCCGCCGCGCGTGCCGGTGAGCGGATTGACGCAGAGCATCGGCGAGCCGGCGCGCGGCAGGCCCGTCTCGCCGCGCGAGGCGTCGTAGACGTCGGTGATCATCTTCGGGTCGGCGGGCTCGGCGAAGCTCTGCCAGCTGAGCAGGCAACGCGCCTCGTTCGCTTTCTCGCAGGCGGGGAGGCCGAGCGAGGGGAGGTCGGCGGTGACCGAGATCGGCCAGCCGACCACATAGGCCGCGACGATCCTCTTCGCTTCCGGCCGGCCTTTGATCCGCTCGGCGAGCAGGCGCATCA
>JAXDOV010000001.1:0-10208 GCA_034668705.1 Sphingomonadales bacterium | reverse complement strand
GCGGCGTTGCGGCCGTCCTGCGGCGCGACGCCGGCATGGGCGGCGCGGCCCTTGACGTCGATGTGGAAGGTGGCGCTGCCCTTGCGCCAGACGGTCAGGACGTCCGGCGGGTCGCCCGGCTCGAGGTTGAGCTCGACATCCGCCTCGGCCACCAGCCGCCCGATCAAGGCCTTGGTGCCGGGCGAGCCGCGCTCCTCCGAGGTCTCGATCAGGAAAGTGATCCGGCCGAAATCCCTGAAGCCGAGATCGTGGAGGATCTGCAGCGCGTAGAGGCCCTCGATCACGCCGCCTTTCTCGTCGGAGACGCCCGGCCCCGTCGCGCGGTCGCCGTCGATCCGGAACGGCCGCTGGGCGACCGTGCCCGGACCGAAGACGGTGTCGATATGGCCGATCATCAGGATGCGGCCGCGACCGGTCCCGTTCAGCGTCGCGACGATATTCTCCGGCAGGCCGGGCGCTTCGGCCGGCACCGTCTCGACCGTCATGCCGAGCGCCTGCAGCCGCGGGACGAGGAGGGCCGCCACCTTGCGGCCGCCGGCGACGTCGCCGGTGCCGGAGTCGATGTTGACCGCCTCCTCCAGCATCCTGATCTGCGCCGCGCGCAACGCCGCGGCCGCCGCCCAGACCTTCGCGTCCTTCCCCGCCGGCTTCGCCGCGGCCGGCGCCGTCATCGCCGCCGCCAGCAAGATCGCCATCGCCGCTGCCCGCATCCGTCCCTCTCCCTCGTTCCCCCTTCACAAGACCGCCCCGCTCGCCCAAGTCAACAGCCGTGAAAAGCCTGCTTCGCCGCCTCGGCGCCCTCCTCCTCTTCGTCGCCGCGGCAATCTGCTTCGCCCCGACGCTGATTCCCCCCTTCCTCGACCGGATCTATTATCGGGGGCCGCCGAGCGGTCATTTCGACGGCCGGCATTTCTTCAATCCCGAAGACCGGGCCCATCCGCCGCGCCCGGTCCGCGCCGGCTTCGTCGCCCGCTGGGCCTCCGGCACCGGCCGGGCCAAGTGGCCGGACCATGTCGCGGTGACTCCGACCAGGTCGCCCGCGCGGGTGGAGGGCAGCAGGATGCTGGTCACCTGGATCGGCCATTCGACCGTGCTGGTGCAGACCGCCGGCCTCAACATCCTCACCGATCCGATCTGGTCGGAGCGCGCCTCGCCTTTCTCCTTCGCCGGCCCGAAACGGGTGCGGGCGCCGGGCGTGCGTTTCGAGGATCTGCCCAGGATCGACCTCGTCCTCGTCAGCCACAATCATTACGACCATCTCGACCTGCCGACGCTGGAGCGCCTGTGGCGGCGCGACCGGCCGGCGATCGTCACCAGCCTCGGCAATGACGCGATCCTGCGGGGTGAAGGCATCCCCGCCGCCGCCGCCGATTGGGGCCAGAGCCTGCGCGTCCGCGGCACTACGGTGACGATCGAGCGCGTCCACCATTGGGGCTCGCGCTGGGGCACCGACCGCAACCGCGCGCTCTGGTCCGGCTTCACCGTGGCGACGCCGTCAGGAAAGATCTTCTTCGCCGGCGACACCGGCTGGGGCGGCGGCGCCTGGCCGGCCGAGGCGGCGAAGCACGGCCCGTTCCGCTTCGCCATCCTCCCGGTCGGCGCCTATCTGCCGCGCGAGGTGATGGCCTCGAACCATATGAAACCGGAGGAATCGGTGGCCGCCTTCCAGAGGCTCGGCGTCGGGACGGCGCTCGGCGTCCATTGGGGCACGTTCCAGCTCACCTTCGAGGCGATCGACGACCCGCCCCGGCGGCTGGCGGCGGCGCTGAAAGCGGCGGGGATTCCGGCGAACCGCTTCGTCACGACGGAGGTCGGGCAGACGTTCGAAGTGCCCTGAAGAACCTGTCCCGTCATGCCGGACTCGGTCCGGCATCCACCTTCCTTTGCGGCGTGACGGGGGCCGAAGAGATGGATCCCGGATCAAGTCCGGGATGACGAACGATCCTCCTCGCCGCTTTCGCCCGGCACGATCAGCTTCAGCGCCCCGGCGCGTATTTTGTAGCGCAGCGGCGTTTCCATGGTCTGCGCCTCGCCGTCGGTTGCGACCTGGAGGGCGGGGCGGGGGCTGTCGATCTCGGCCTCCTTGACGCCGTCGAGAAAGACGAAGTCCTGCTGCCGGTTCTCGCGGCCGAGCACGGCACGCAGCGCCACCGACAGGAAGTGGAGCGGCCCGCTGGCGAGCGGCGCGTAGATGCAGAGCTCGCCGCGGTCGATGGCGTCGCGCTGGCCGAGGCCCATCAGGCTGATCTTGTAGCGGTTGTTGCCGACGAACAGCAGAGGCGTGACGATCGACCCCTGCTGCCCGGCGATGCGGATGTCGAGCCGCCGCCGCGAGAAGCGCCAGAAGGCGCGCATGCCGGCGACCAGCATCGCCGCCCTCTTGCTCCGGCCGAACAGGCGCTGCTGCGCCTCGCGCGATTTCACCAGCTCGGGATAGAGGCCGACGGCGCTGTTGTTGATGAAGACGCGGCCGTTGATCTCGGCGACGTCGACCTGGCGGGTGCGGCCGCCGGCGATCACCGCCACCGCTTCCTCGAGGTCGAGCGGAATGCCGGCGTCGCGGGCGAAATGGTTGAGCGTGCCGAGCGGCAGCACGCCGAGTTTCATCTCCGTCCCGGCGACCGCCGCCGCGGCGGTGCTGATCGTGCCGTCGCCGCCGGCCGCGACCAGGGCGTCGACGCCCGCCTCCTTCGCCACCTCCGCGCAATGGCGGTCGAGGTCGCCCGGCTCCACCGTCAGGATCCTGGCGTCGATGCCGTTCTTCTCGAAGATCTGCCCGAGCTTTTCGGCTTTGTCCTCCCCGAACGAGCCGCCGCCGCGATTGATGATCACTCGTACCTTCAAACGCGGCGGCTCCGTCTCATCCCGGCCCGACGCAGAAGGCGCAGAGCTTGTTCCCCTCGGGGTCGCGGAAATAGGCGCCGTAAAAAGCGCGCTCGCCGTCTTCGCCGCGCACGCCGGGCCCGCCTTCGTCGCTGCCGCCGAGCTCCAGCGCCCTGGCGTGGAGCGCATCGACCCGCGCCCGGCTGTCCATCGCCAGCGAGACCATGTTGCCGTTGCCCGCCGTCGCCGTCTT
The DNA here is from genome assembly GCA_034668705.1 of Sphingomonadales bacterium. Taxonomy (GTDB): domain Bacteria; phylum Pseudomonadota; class Alphaproteobacteria; order Sphingomonadales; family Sphingomonadaceae; genus Allosphingosinicella. The sequence goes on along the minus strand of JAXDOV010000001.1, from coordinate 7,132 downwards.
GCCGTCATAAGGCGGGGTGACCGCCACGCCGGGCTGGCCCCAGGCGCGGCCGTAGAGGGTGAAGCCGTGCGGCATCTCCATCAGCCGGCCGGCGCCGATCGAGCCGAACAGGGCGTCGTAAAAGGCGCGCGCCTGGTCGAGGTCGTTGGTGCCGAGCGTCACATAGCCGATCATTGTGCATTCCCCGCAGCGCCCGCCGGGCATTCGCCGACGCGGTGGGCGGCAGCGCGGGATTCGATGGTCATGTTCATGCCCTGCCCTTCGTTGGTCATGCTGCTGGTATAGGCATAATTCTGCGCATCATACTGGCCGTTCATCGTCATCGTCATCTTGCCCGGGGTCTTGCCGCCGCCGCAGCTGATCGTCCCCTGGATGCGCCCGCCGGCGATGCTGAAGCCGGAATAATTGCAATTGCCGTCTTTCCCGGTCTCCATCATCTTCATCGGCCGCGCCGCTTCCTCCGGGGTGATGCAGTCGCGCCTGGTGACCTTGTGGCCCTTCATCTGTGCGGCATAAGCGGGCGGCAGGCCGGCGCCGGTGACGTTGACCGTCTCATAGGTCATTTCCCACTCGCCCGGCTGGATGCTGACCGCGCCCGAAGCGGCGCCAGCCGCGGCCGATCCGCCGCCGCCCTTGGTTGCGTTCCGATCGGCGGATTTGCCGCAGGCGGCGAGCGCCAGGACAAGGCCGATCGCGACACAGGCTTTTATACGCATTTTCCTTCCTCCCTTTCGTCAGACTATCTGGGCGACCGCCTCCCTGATCTCGCGGACCAGCCGGTCGCAATCGCTCTCGTCATTGTAGAGATGCGGCGTGATCCGCATCCGGTCGCCGCGCAGGCTGACATGGACCTCGGCGGCGGCGAGCCTTTCCTCGATATCGTCGGGCAATCCGCCCCGGAAGCGCACCGACAGATAATGCGGGGCACGCCTGGGCTGGCCGTGGACGCCCATCTCCGCGAGCCGCGCCTCGAGGAATGCCGTCGCCTGGCCGAGCGTCGCCGCGACATTCGCCGGGCCCCAGGCGATCAGCTGCTCGATCGCCGCCCCCGCCACCGGCAGCAATGCGAAGTTCGACCTCTCGCCCATGTCGAAGCGGCGAGCATTGGGCTCGAGCGCGTCGTCACAGCGGGCGAGCTGGCGGAAATCCTCGGCGCCGGCGCGGGTGATCCAGCCTTCCTCGAGCGGCCCGCCCTGCTGGTGCCGCGGCGCGACGTAGAGGAAGCCGACCGAATAGGGGCCGAGCAGCCATTTATAGGAAGCGGCGACCAGGTAATCGGGGTCGACCGCCGCGAGGTCGAGCGGCAGCGCGCCGGTCGACTGGGTGGTGTCGAGGATCAGGGTCGCGCCGACCGAGCGGCAGCGCCGCGCCACCGCCTCCAGGTCGAACATCGTGCCGCAGACCCAATGGACGTGCGGCGCGCAGACCAGGGCGGTGCCGCCGTCGATCGCGTCGAGCAGGGCCTGGGTCCAATCCCCCTCCTCCGGCCGCGCCACGGTCACCAGCCGCGCCTCCTCCCGCGCCACCAGCGCCCGGCAGGCATAGACGGTCGAGGGAAAGTCCTCGGCCAGGGTGACGATCGTCTGGCCGGCGGCGACGCGGACGTTGCGCATCGCCGTCGCCATGCCGTAGCTGACCGAGGGCACGATCGCGACGTCGTCCGCCGCGGCGCCGATCAGCCGCGCGAACAGCCCCCGCACCCGCTCCGATTCGTCGAAGAAATGGGCGGCCCTGATCTCCCACGGATGCGCCTTGCGCATCAGCCCCGCATGCCCCGCCGCCGCCGCCGCATTGAGCAGCGGCGACATCTTCGCGCAGTCGAAATAGGCGACCCCTCGCGGGACGTCGAACGAAGCGCGCTGGCAGGGGATGAGCGGCATCGGCCTCCCGCTTATGCTTTCGCCGGAGCGGCGGAATTGCCGTCGGCCGCGGCGGGCGCGGCCTGGCAGGCGCCGGGGGTCAGCTTGCCCTTGACCTTGCGGCTCATCCTGAAGTCGCCCGGTCCCGGCAGATAGGAGGTGCTGTCCACCGTCGCCTCGAAGTCGCTGGCGGTGTAGCTGCCCTGCACGGCCATGTTGATCTGGCCCTTCAGCTCGGGCCGGGTGCACGCGATGGTCGCGTTGATCGTGCCGCCCTTGATGTAGCTGTTCTGGTAGGTGCAGCTATAGCCCGCGCCGGCGAACAATTCGGGGGCCGGCAGGGCGCGCTGCGCCTCGGGCACGCAGCTCGAAGCCTTTTCCTTGTCGCCCTTCTTGGCCTTCAGCGCGGGCGTGGTCTGGTCGGTGGAGTCGAAGCTCTTGACCTCGAACTCGGCCTGCCAGGTGCCCGCCGGCAGCGTCGCCGGCGCCTCGGCGGCTTCCTTATTGTCCTCATCCCCGCCCGAGCAGGCGGCGGCGGCAAGACAGAGCGGCACGATCATGAAGAAGCGCATTTCAGATCCCCCTATTGTTATCCCGTCAAGCTAGCGCGGCGCTGCATCAATAGCCATATAGAAGCCATGCCAATCGCAATCAGGACCGGCCTCGACGAGCCGGAGACGGGGCGGGAATTCGTTCCGCACAGGCCGCAGCGCCCGGAAAAGGCCGAAGGCGGCCGGAAGTTCAGGATCGTTTCGGACTATCAGCCGGCCGGAGACCAGCCGACGGCGATCGCCGAGCTGGTCGAGAGCGCGCGTCAGGACGAGCAGACCCAGGTCCTGCTCGGCGTCACCGGCTCCGGCAAGACCTTCACCATGGCGAAGATGATCGAGGCGCTGCAGCGGCCTGCCCTCGTCCTCGCCCCGAACAAGATCCTCGCCGCCCAGCTTTACGGCGAGTTCAAGAGCTTCTTCCCCGACAATGCGGTCGAATATTTCGTCAGCTATTACGATTATTACCAGCCCGAGGCCTACGTCCCCCGCTCCGACACCTATATCGAGAAGGAGTCGTCGGTGAACGAGGCGATCGACCGGATGCGCCATTCGGCGACCCGGTCCCTGCTCGAGCGCGACGACGTGATCATCGTCGCCTCGGTCTCCTGCCTCTACGGCATCGGCTCGGTCGAGACCTATTCGGCGATGACCTTCAGCCTGAACAAGGGCGAGACGCTCGACCAGCGCGAGATCATCCGCAAGCTGGTCGCGCTCCAGTACAAGCGCAACGACCAGGCCTTCGCCCGCGGCAATTTCCGCGTCCGCGGCGACAGTTTGGAGATCTTCCCCTCCCATTATGAGGATATGGCCTGGCGGATCGTCTTCTTCGGCGACGAGATCGAGGAGATCGTCGAGTTCGATCCGCTGACCGGCAAGAAGATCGCCGCGCTCGATTCCGTCAAGGTCTACGCCAACAGCCATTATGTCACCCCCGGCCCGACGCTGAAGCAGGCGATGGAGGCGATCCGCCACGAGCTGAACGAGCGGCTGAAGGAGCTTCACGCCGAGGGCAAATTGCTCGAGGCGCAGCGGCTCGAGCAGCGCACCAATTTCGACCTCGAGATGATCGCCGCCACCGGCTCCTGCGCCGGCATCGAGAATTATTCGCGCTTCCTGACCGGCCGCCTGCCCGGCGAGCCGCCGCCGACCCTGTTCGAATATCTGCCCGAAAACGCTTTGTTGTTCGTCGACGAGAGCCACCAGACCGTGCCGCAGATCGGCGCGATGGCGCGCGGCGACCATCGGCGCAAGATCACCCTCGCCGAATATGGCTTCCGCCTGCCCTCCTGCATCGACAACCGGCCACTCCGCTTCAACGAATGGGACGCGATGCGGCCGCAGACGGTCGCCGTCTCGGCGACGCCCGGCACCTGGGAGATGGAGCAGACCGGCGGCGTCTTCGCCGAGCAGGTGATCCGCCCGACCGGGCTGATCGATCCGCCGGTCGAGATCAAGCCGGTCGAGGACCAGGTCGACGACCTCATCAACGAGGCGCGGATCACCGCCAGGAAGGGCTATCGCACCCTCGTCACCACCCTCACCAAGCGGATGGCCGAGGATCTGACCGAGTTCATGCACGAGGCGGGGCTCCGGGTCCGCTACATGCATTCCGACGTCGAGACGCTGGAGCGGATCGAGCTGATCCGCGATCTGAGGATGGGCGTCTACGACGTGCTGGTCGGCATCAACCTGCTGCGCGAGGGGCTCGACATCCCCGAATGCGGCCTGGTCGGCATCCTCGACGCCGACAAGGAAGGGTTTCTCCGCTCCGAGACCTCGCTGATCCAGACGATCGGCCGCGCCGCCCGCAACGTCGATGGCCGCGTCATCCTCTATGCCGACCGCATCACCGGCTCGATGGAGCGCGCGCTCAACGAAACCGGCCGCCGCCGCCAGAAGCAGACCGAATATAACGAGGCGCACGGCATCACCCCGACGACGATCAAGCGCAACATCTCCGACATCCTCGCCGACGTCTCGCAGCGCGATAGCGTGGTGGTCGACACCGGCGACGACGAGCGGCCGCACCTCGTCGGCCACAACCTCCGCGCCTATATCCAGGAGCTGGAGCAGCGCATGCGCAAGGCCGCTTCGGACCTCGAATTCGAGGAAGCCGGCCGCCTCCGCGACGAAATCCGCCGCCTCGAAGCGGACGAGCTCGGCGTCCCTGACGCGCACAAGCTGGCGCCCGTTCTCGGCCATTCCTCCGAAGGCAAGCCGGGCACCCGCAAGACCCGGTACGGCAAGCAGCAGCAGATGAGGATGGGGAAGAGGATGGGCGGCCGGCGCTGACCCCGTCCGTCGGCGGACGCCCTCTCGCGAGTGCGGGCCAGACTAAGCACGGCTCGATTCAACGTCGCTGGACCCGCAGGCCGGGTTCGCGGATGGAGGACGAGCAATGATCCGCAGCTTCGCCGATCCCGAGACCAGGCGCATCTGGAACGGCGAGCGCAGCCGCAAGCTGCCGCTTGAGATGCAGGATCGGGCGCTGATCCGGCTCAGAATGCTCAATCAGGCGAAGACACTCGACGATCTGCGCAGCCCGCCGAGCAACCGCCTTCACGCGCTGAAGGACGCCCGCGCCGGGCAGCATAGCATTTCAATTAACAAGCAATGGCGTATATGCTTCGTCTGGCGCGACGGAGGCGCCGACGGTGTCGAGATCACGGACTATCACTAATTCCGGATGGCTGCACAACCCGCATCCAGGGGAGATGCTGGCCAGCGAATTCCTGGAGCCGCTGGGCCTGGACGCCGGGTCGCTGGCGCGCGCAATCGACGTGCCCGCGGAGCTGGTCGAGGCGGTGATCGCCGGCTCGAGACCGCTGGATGCCGAGCTGGATCTCCGGCTGGCGCGCTATTTCCGGATGTCCGAAGGTTTCTTCCTTGGCCTGCAAACGGATTACCAGCTTCTCGAAGCGAAGCGCGCGCTCAATGGGACCCTCGACCGGATCGCCCCCCGCGCTGCCTGACGGCATCCCACCCGTCATGCTGAACTTGATTCAGTGTGCATGAACACGGACGGCGGCCTGATTGCGCAGGCCGTGTTCGCGGATCCCGGATCAAGTCCGGGATGACGGGATCGGAGAGCGCTGAGCTCCTCTTTTGCGTCAGCCGTCCGTCGGCGGCTCCCACAATTCGATCGGATTGCCTTCGGGGTCGTGGATGCGCGCGAAGCTGCCCACCCCCTCATGCGTTTGCTCCTGCGTGATCTCGATCCCCGCGCCACGCAGCCGGCCGACCAGGCCTGGAAGATCGCGCACGCGCAGATTGATCATCGCCGACCTGTCGGCGGGGAAATAGTCGGTCGCCGCCTCGAACGGCGTGAACACCATCGGCCCGCCCTCGTGATACCAGCTATAGGGATTGGGTTCTCCTTTCTCGTCGGTGCCGACGCCGCCGCCCACCTCGAGATGCTCAAGATACCAGGCCTTCAGCTTCTCCGGATCCTTGGCCCGAAAGAAATAGCCCCCCATTCCCACGACCGGCATATCCGCCTCCTCGCTTGAAAGACCATGAGCTATCGCACCGCGCCGCCCCGCGCCATCGCCCGAAAGGATGATTCTGCGGCAATCGTGCGATTGGGGGGGCGATGTGTTTCCGCCGCTTGGGAGGTGACGAGCAGGACGGGCATCCCTATCTGCCCTCGACCATGGCAGCACCCGTCCTCGCTTATGAAAATCTCGGCCTTGTCCAGGGCGGCCGCTGGCTGTTCCGGCGCATCGACCTGTTCGTCGGCGCGCGCGACCGGCTGGCTTTGATCGGGCGCAACGGCGCGGGCAAGACGACCCTGCTCAAATGCATCGCCGACCTGATCGAGACCGACGAGGGGCGGCGGACGATCCAGCCGGGGACGAAGGTCGTGCTGCTGGAGCAGGACCCGCCGGTCACGGACTTCGCCACGCTGCGCGACTTCGCCCTCGCCGCACCCGATGCCCCGGCCCGGCACGAGGTAGATGCGATCGCCGGCCAGCTCGGCATCGACCTCGACCGGCCCGCCGCCACCGCCTCGGGCGGCGAGCGGCGGCGCGCCGCCATCGCCCGCGCGCTGGCCCAGGCGCCCGACGTGCTGCTGCTCGACGAGCCGACCAACCATCTCGACCTCGCCGCGATCGAGTGGCTGGAGGACTGGCTGTCCCGCTACACCGGCGCCTTCATCGTCATCAGCCACGACCGCACCTTCTTGAAGCGCCTCACCCGTTCCTCGCTCTGGCTGGAGCGCGGGACCCTGCGGCGGGCCGAGATCGGCTTTGGCGGCTTCGATGCCTGGACCGAGGCCGTCTATGCCGAGGAAGCGCGTGCGGCCGAGAAGCTCGACGCGAAGCTGAAGCTCGAATTGCACTGGCTGCAGCGCGGCGTCACCGCCCGCCGCCGGCGCAACCAGGGCCGGCTGGCCAAGCTCGGCGAGATGCGGGCGGCGCGGGCGGCAATGCTCGGCCCGGCCGGCGCGGCCAGGCTCGGTCTCGAAAATGACGACGTGAAGACCAAGATGGTGATCGACGCCGACCGCGTCACCAAAAGATTCGGCGAGCGAGCGATCATCCGCGACTTCACCTTGCGCATCCAGCGCGGCGACCGGATCGGCGTGGTCGGCGCCAACGGCACCGGCAAGACGACCCTGCTCAAGCTGCTGACCGGCGAGATCGCGCCGGACGAGGGCAGGATCGCGCGGGCGAAGACGCTGCAGGGGATCATGATCGACCAGCAGCGCCGGCTGCTCGA